>CAYNUV010000087.1:0-9199 GCA_964400245.1 uncultured Ignavibacteriaceae bacterium | reverse complement strand
TACTTGTTCTTTAGGTACTTTAGTATTTAAAAGAAATGTTGCGCCTTCACTTGCATCTTTAAGCATATCCATCTTCTCAAGAAATCCGGGCTGATGGCATGCAATGAAGTTAGCTTTATCAATAAGGTAAGTTGATTTTATTTCTTTAGGCCCGAATCTTAAATGAGAAGTAGTTGTTGATCCTGATTTTTTCGAATCATAAACAAAATAACCCTGGGCAAAATAATCTGTACTCTCACCAATAATCTTAATTGAATTTTTATTTGCGCCAACCGTACCATCAGCACCTAAACCATAAAACTTGCCTCTGAAAGTTTCATCAGATTCAACTGAGAAAGTAGGATCAAAATCAAGACTTGTGTTTGTAACGTCATCAATAATTCCAATTGTAAAATGATTTTTCGGTTTTTCTTTTTTCATTTCATCAAATGCACTCTTAATCATTGCCGGGGTAAATTCTTTTGATGAAAGTCCGTAACGTCCGCCAATAATTTTTGGATATGCAAATTTTAATTCGCCATTAGTGTACTTTTCAGAAATCGCATTAACAACATCAAGGTAAAGAGGTTCACCTGCTGAACCAGGTTCTTTTGTTCTGTCAAGAATAGAAATAACTTTTGTTGTAGCCGGAAGTTTGTCAATGAAATGATCAATCGAAAAAGGCCTGTATAATCTTACTTTAAGAACACCGACTTTTTCTCCTTCGCCTGTAAGATAATTTACTGTCTCTTCCGCAGCTTCGGCACCTGAACCCATAATAATTATAATTCTTTCGGCATCCGGTGCGCCTACATAATCAAATAAATGATATTGTCTTCCGGTAAGACTGGCAAATTTATCCATTTGCTTCTGAACTATGCCAGGACAATTAATATAAAACGTGTTAACAGTTTCTCTTCCCTGGAAATAAACATCAGGGTTCTGAGCTGTTCCTCTCATAACTGGATGATCGGGACTTAAAGCTCTTTGCCTATGAGCAAGAACAAGTCTATCATCAATCATTGCTTCAATATCATTGCTGTTTAATTCTTCAATCTTTATAACTTCATGAGAAGTTCTGAAACCATCAAAGAAATGAATGAAAGGAATTCTTGATTCGAGAGTTGCTGCCTGGGTAATTAAAGCAAAGTCCATTACTTCCTGGACAGAGTTTGAAGCAAGTAATCCAAAACCAGTCGAACGGGTTGCCATTACATCACTATGATCGCCGAATATTGAAAGAGCTTGTGCTGCGATTGATCTTGCGGAAACATGAAAAACAGTTGAAGTTAATTCGCCTGCTATCTTAAACATGTTTGGAATCATTAAAAGCAATCCCTGAGATGCAGTAAAAGTTGTTGATAAAGCTCCGGTTTGTAATGCACCATGAATTGCTCCGGAAGCACCACCTTCGCTTTGCAATTCACTTACACTTGGAACAACATTCCAAATATTTTTCTTCCCGGCGGATGCCCATGCGTCACACCATTCACCCATATTTGAAGAAGGTGTAATTGGATAGATTGCTATTACTTCATTTGTATGATATGCTATGTACGCAGCGGCTTCATTTCCATCAATTGTTACTTTTTTTCGTTCCATAATTCCTAACCAATAATGATGTGAAAATTTAATTCACTTGTAAGAGCCAACATTTATACCACTTGAAATTGTTTGTTTTTTTGCAGTATGAAGTTTTATTTTTTCAAAACAGATAAAACCAAAGACTTTGATGTGATTGTTTTCTTGAATGTGAGAATGGAAATTTTTATGAAGTTGTTGAGTTCTTTAATTAATAATTATAACGTCTCAGATTTTGAAAATCTGAACTTCAGGTTTGTATTAATCTTTTATGAAGAAAATTTGTTAATGGGCAAGTATTGATTCTTTTTGTTACTCGGACATTAAGTCCTTTTTTGAGATGTTAGATTATGTTTTATATATTCCTTGTATTTTGATCTAATCTCTATTCCAATATCTAACCAATGATTTAATAAATACTTCATCCCAAGATGTGTTGCATTTCTTTCACTATATTTCTTCAGAAAACTATCTATAGAAATAGTTTTATCAAGTTTAGATTTTTTCATTTGTAAATATTGTTCAGTTTCCTTTTCATCATACATTTTTGATACCGTTTGATTTACGACTTTAGCTGAAGTATGATATGTACAAATAACAGTAATAGTGTGATTAATATTATCCCATTTTTTTATACTTTCCTTATAAGCTCCCTTTGAGAAAGATTTTCTGACATCCTCCCATTTTAGCCTAATCAATCCTATATCATATAATGAATTTGTAGCATGTTTTCCACTTGCAATTATAATTAGGGGTTTTAAAATTCTTATCTGTTCTTTAAGTACAATTAAACATTTGCTTCTAGCTATTTCCAAATCTTCATTATTTCTTAAATCTTTTGATGCACCGTGCATAATTGCATTAGTCCAATAGTGAAGTTTCAAATAACCCCCAAGCAGCTTTCCATAGTTCAAGATTATGCTGTGCAGATTTATCTGACGGATTTTCAGCATTATGCACTATACAGAGTCTTCCTTTTTGTGCTGTTGTATCTCCGGGATCTTGAACAACTATCATTGATAATATTTTGCCTTCTTCTTTCCAATTGAAACCATGTTGAATACAACTGACCCCAAACCCAATGTTATCAATCACTTTGGGAGACCAAGGACATTCTGAACATGCCTTAAGATTTCCAGATTCAGCTTTTGATAAAAAATTATCAATGTTGTTATTATTAAGAAATGTCCTTTTCTTTAACTCACTGGATATTTCTGATGTAAGTTGTTTAGCGTAAACATATTCTTGATTTCCTTGCCATTTTCCTAATTCTGAAAAAAACTTATAGCGATCCCATTTTAATCCTAACTTTCCATCTTCTCGATACTCTTCGATATTTCTGCATTTACCACCAGAAAAACAATAAAAAGTTCGTTGTGGTCTACTCTTGTTATCATTATCTGGAAACTTTTTATAAAGAGTTTCAACGATCTGTTCTGTGGTATATTTACAGGTGAGTAACATTTTTAATGTCATCTCTGCAGATGTATTTTCCTTAAAACTTGGGCACTCTCCACACTCCATTAAAATACACATATCGCAATCCCTTTTTGAAGTACTATGCTTTTTGTATTCATCGCCAATCTCACTTATTCTCATTTTTTTATATTGCTCTTTTGTCATTCTCAAGTCCTTTTTATGTTTAAGAATCTATAGAATATTAAGATAGAAAACCTTATTCGGTTTTTCAGTATGAAGTCCTGCAAATGTTCTATTACAGGAATTGATTTTATATTAAGACTTGTTATTCAGAGGAGTACAAAATTATCTTACTATATCTCAGCAAATTCTTCAACTGGCACTGCTAATTCCTTTTTAGCTATTTTGCCGGAAATATATTCTTTGAAACTTTCTTCAATTTTTTTCAATACCTCTGCTTTAAAATATTGCTCTCCGCAAAATTCGCATTGCTCACAAGGAACATTGTTTACAACAAGGAATTGGCTATCGTGTCTGTAAATATATTGTGTATGTGTTTCCTTGAAGTTTTTGTTACCACAAAAATTGCATGTTTTCATTTTTCGCCTCTTTCGTATAAGGTTTTAAATTTTGGTGGATGAGGTATATATATTGTTATTGCTGCCAGCCAATCTCCTCTCTTACCACATACAATGTGTATTGGTTTTCCACCTTTTGCAAATCCTGCAACTAAACAACTTTCTCTACCAGAATCTTCGTACTGTTCAATAATCCTACCTGTAATTAAAGCTTCTTCAACCTCAGCTATTAAAATATTGTCGTTCTGCCTTTCCTGATCAGCATGTTTTGAGAAATAGTATTCACCTTTTCTAAGCTCGTTCTTGAAGCCAATCTATTTCAAACATATACTATAATTAGCAGTGATCGATTTTGTAGCATGATCTAATATACTAATTTTATCAAAACAGATAAAAAAATAATTAGATAAGGCGAAGTTTTCCAAGAAATTGGATAAAAAGCAGGCTCTCTTAATTTACATTAAAAGAGGAAAAATATTACACTTTAATTCTTTTACAAAACTACAACTGCAAATAGCATATAGAGAAGGTAAAGAATCAACCAGCCGAAACCAACAAAAACCATGAACCAAACAACATCGTATGCTAAAAATTTCTCTTTCATTTTATGGATTGTCATTTTAAATTCCTTTCTACCCTTAACAGGTTTGTTGAATATTTCTACACGAATAGGACAATTAACATACCAACTATCGCTTCATCATATTTTCTTCAATTGAATAGTTGATATCATCTTCATTTCTCAAAAACGATAATCATAGTATTTATTTATCGAAACTAAGAAACATCTTAAGGAAATTGATTATTGAACAGAGTTAATCGATTGGAATGAAGATTGTATAACCTGTACTAATTATTTTAATCGGAGCCGCTAAATGAGTGAAATTAATTTATCAATGGTTAATGAGGAACCTGGTACAGAAAAGAAGAAACATAATGCACGTGTTGAAATAGACGCTGAGTTGTGTAAAGAATGTCTTTTATGTATTGAAGCTTGTGCACCAGATGTTCTCCGGGTATCTGAAGCTTTAAATAAAATGGGTTACCATTCTGTTGAATATAGAGGTGACGGTTGTACAGGATGCGGAGTTTGTTTTTATGTTTGTCCCGAGCCCGAGACAATTGTAGTCTATAAAAAAATTGCTAAGGCTTAAGGAGATTTATGGCAAAATTATTTTTAAAAGGAAATGAAGCAGTTATCCGGGGAGCTATTCTTGCTGGATGCAAAGCTTATTATGGTTACCCTATAACACCTGCAAGTGAGATTGCTGAATCTGCATCAAAATATTTTCCATTAGTCGGTGGAATTTTCCTGCAGGCTGAAAGTGAAATCGGCGCAATAAACATGACTTACGGTGCTGCATCAACAGGACAAAGAGTAATGACTGCATCATCGGGGCCTGGTTTAAGTTTAAAGCAGGAAGGAATTTCTTATTGTGCCGGCTCTGAACTGCCTGTAGTAATAGTTGATATTATGAGAGGCGGACCTGGACTTGGTAATATCGCTCCTGAACAAAGTGATTATAACCAGATGGTAAAAGGCGGCGGGCATGGTAATTATAAGCTTATTGTTCTTGCACCAAATTGTGTTCAGGAAATGTGCGACCTGACGATGCTTGCTTTTGAACTTGCTGATAAATACCGTAACCCGGCTGTTATTCTTACAGATGGGTTTATTGGCCAGATGATGGAACCTGTTGAACTTCCAAATCCTGTTGAAAATATTCCGGATAAAAAATGGAAGGTTGGAGGAAATGCTGAAACTAAAAAGAATCTTGTCTCTTCAATTTACTTGGACCCGGAAGAGTTGGAAGAACATAACATTAAACTTCAGACAAAGTACAGCAGGATGGAAGAATCTGAAGTAAGGTTTGAGGAATTATATACAGATGATGCTGAAATTATTTTAATCGGCTATGGAATTGTCTCCCGAATTCTTCAATCAGTTATTGAAGAAGCAAGAGCCGAAGGAATAAAAGCCGGTATGTTAAGGCCTATAAGTCTGTTCCCTTTCCCGAAGAAAAAGATTTACCAGCTTGCTGATAAAGCAAAACTCTTTTTTGTTTGTGAATTGAGCAACGGGCAGATGGTTGATGATGTAAGGCTTGCATTGAACGGGAAAAGACCCGTTAAGTTTTATGGCAGGATGGGCGGCGTTGTTCCAACTACAAATGAAATACTTAACAAGCTGAGAATAATTAATGCTTCTCTTCAGAATGAAGAGAATTATACAGACTCGCCTCGCTTTGTAGGCGAAACAGGCCAATTGACGACATCTATTTAAAAATTTAAACTGAAAAAAAATTATGGTAAAAGACATATTAGAAAAACCTGAATCTTTTAATAAAGTGTTTGAAAGAAAATCAGGATCAAACAAATTGACATCGCATTATTGCCCAGGTTGTGGTCATGGTGTAATACACAAACTTATTGCAGAAGCAATGGACGATTTTGGAATTGCTGATAGATCTGTACTTGTTAGCCCCGTTGGCTGTTCTGTTTTTGCTTACTACTATTTTAATTGCGGCAACATTCAGGCGCCGCATGGAAGAGCTCCTGCTGTAGCCACTGGAACTAAACGTTCTTTACCTGATTCGATTGTTATAAGCTACCAGGGAGATGGAGATCTTGCAGGAATTGGCGGTAATGAAATTCTTCATGCTGCAAACAGGGGAGAAAATATTACTGTGTTCTTTGTTAACAATGCTATTTATGGAATGACCGGCTCACAGATGGCTCCGACAACTCTTATCGGACAAAAAACTACAACTACTCCTTACGGAAGAACAGTCAGGAATGAAGGCTATCCTCTAAAAGTTTGTGAATTGCTTTCATCACTCGAAGCTCCGGTTTATTTGGAAAGAGTTGCTATCACCGATGTAAAGAATGTAATGAAAGCGCGTAAGGCTATTCGTAAAGGATTGCAAAACCAGGTTGAAGGAAAAGGATTTTCTTTAATTGAAATTTTATCTCCATGCCCGACTGGTTGGGGACTTAAACCAACTGAAGCAAAGAAATGGGTTGAAGAAGTACTATCTAAAAATTTCCAGCTTGGTGTTTTCAAAGATAAAACTTCAGAACCAGCACCTGAAAAGGTTGAACAAAAACAATTCTCATCTGAAGAAGTTATGAAGATTCTCGGGGCTGCAAAGAAAAGTTCCGACTTTCAATTTGGGAAACCCGATGTAAAACCAAATTACCAGGATCCAAGAATTAATATATCGGGATTTGGCGGACAAGGAGTTTTATTTCTCGGGCAATTGTTATCCCAAAGTGCAATGAGATCAGGTTATTTTACAACCTGGCTTCCATCTTACGGTCCTGAAATGCGCGGTGGTACAGCAAACTGCCAGGTTATAATTTCAAATAAGAGAATCGGTTCACCGCTTGGTGCTGAAACGGATGTTCTGATCGCAATGAATCTTCCTTCATTGGATAAATTTGAAAAAGAAGTTAGAAAAAACGGGTTAATAATTGTAAACAGCTCGCTTATAAACAGGCATGTAAAAAGAGATGATGTTGAAGTTGTATATGTACCTGCAACTGAAATTGCTGATCGGGCAGGCAATACCAAAGCAGCTAACCTTGTAATGCTTGGTGCTTATGTAGCTAAATCAAAAATCTTTTCTCACGATTGTGCTTTGTTTACAGCAAATGAAACCGTGAAGAAAAAAGAATTTACTAAAATAAATGAAGAAGCATTCCGTAAAGGGATGGAATATGTTCTAAGCGATAAGCATAAAGAAAATAAAGAATATGATTCAGTGATTTTTAATTAATTCTTAATATTGCTGTTTTGGTAAACCGTTGAAACGGTTTGCAGTTCTTTTTTTGATTCATTAACCACGACTTAAGTCGTGGGTTACTTGAAAAAAAACATTTTTTATTATAACCGTTTTAACGGTTTATTTAGATTGACAATTAACTACTAATATTAAATAAACAGGAGAACAAAATGTCCTTAATGATAACTGAAGATTGCATAAACTGTAATGCGTGCGTTGATGAATGCCCGAACGATGCGATCTCCGAAGGTGAAAGCGTATATGTTGTAAATGCCGATTTGTGTACTGAATGCGTTGGGTTCTTTGATGAAGCACAATGTGTTACTGTATGCCCGGTTGAAGGAACTATAATTCCCGATCCTAACCACCAGGAAAGCAAAGAAGAACTTTTAGCAAAGAAAGAAAAACAGGCAGGATAATTTCCCGTGCTAAAGAAACCTTCGAGGTTAGTATTCTATTTTGCACGATAACCTCGAAGGTTTGTTCGAAAAGAAATATTCAAACCCCTACCAATACTTTTTTTAAACCTCATTTATTCGACAAAATATTTTTATTAGTTTTATATGAAGAATATTAATTAAAATCACATTTTTCATTACTAATTTTAAATGACATACATACCTAAGAGTGTAAATTTAGTTACTCCTTTATTTGATCCTCCTATGGAATTCAAAGAAGTTATTGATTTATACATTAACGAATTTTGGAATCCAATACATAGCAGAAGTTCTTTAATGCTTTATCATTATACTAAAAAAAGTGGGCTAGAGGGAATAATAAAAGGTCGTTCATTTCATCTCACTAACACAAAGTTATTAAAAGATAAAACTGAATTAAAATATGGTAGGAAAATCATTATAGCCACTTTAAATGATTCCTTGAATTTTGTAAATGACAAAGTAGTAGAATTTATTTTAAAACAATTACTACAGATTATCGAAATTAATTTATATGATACTTTCATAACCTGTTTTAGTGAAAAAGGCAATTCCCCAAGTCAATGGGAAGAGTATGCCGACAACTTCAATGGATATAATTTAGAAGTTAATATTAATTCAAAAACTAAAATATCATTTGAATTAAATAATATTTCTCAAAATAATTACCATCCTGTTTTAAGAAAAGTTGTGTATGATGAGGAAAGACAACGCGAAATTATAGATAAATATATATCAACAATTATTAATGGAGTTAAAAATGTTTTAAGAAGAAATTCTATAAATGAAGAGTGGAAAATTTATATTGCTCCATCAGTAATTAATATTTTACTTGAGATGATTTTTTCTTTCAAAGATTGTAAATACAAAAAAGAGGAAGAGTGGCGACTGGTTCATGTAAGGCAAAAACCAAATAACATAGATTTAGTCCCATATCTTGAAGGATACCTCTATGAATACAAAAATGGAAACTTTGAGTTCACTTTACATACTTTAAGATTTGGTTCTAAATTAGATGAAGTTTCAACTCAATTATCATTGAAAGACTTTCTTAAAAATAATTATAATTATTCTCACCCACTTATAATCAAGCACGATATTAAAACAATTAGAGGATTAGAAAAGGATGATTGCTGATTCCCTCAAACCAAAACTTTCTTCAAAAACCTCTCCGAAACAAACCTGTCCAGATGTTCCCTGAAATCAGGATGAGCAATTTCAATTAAAGAATTTGCACGCTGGCGAATTGTCTTTCCATACAAATCAGCAATACCATATTCAGTTACAACATAATGAACATCGCCTCTTGAAGTTGTCACTCCGGCGCCTTGTGAGAGATAAGGAACAATTTTAGAAACTTCCCCGTTACATGCAGTAGAAGGAATTGCAATTATAGGTTTTCCCCCTTTACTTCTTGAAG
>CAYNUV010000086.1:0-9228 GCA_964400245.1 uncultured Ignavibacteriaceae bacterium | reverse complement strand
ATATTTTGAAGAGAACAGAAACCGCGTATTAATATTTGGTGGTATTTTAATAGCTATCACTATATCATTTTATTTCTATATAAATAATAGGAAAGAAGCTAACATTGAAGCAGGTACTCAACTTGCACGTATTATGAATGTTTATGATATGGGCTCTTATCTTGAAGCAATCGAAGGAAGACAAGGGACTAATATTGTTGGATTGAAGAAAATAGTTGAGGATCACGGCAGTACGGAAAATGGGGAATTAGCTAAAATTTATCTCGCTAATTCTTATAATTTTTTAGGCAGGGGTGATGAAGCTTTAGAATATTATGAAGATTATTCCGGCAGTAGTGAAACATTTAAAGCAACTGCTTTGGCAGGGCAGGCTGGTATTTATTCTGCAAAGAATGAATATAAGAAAGCAGCCGATCTTTATCTTAATGCTTCCCGTATTTCCAGTGAAAATCCATTGAATCCTGAGTATATGCTGAATGCTGGAATTAATTACTTAAATGCCGGTGAGAATGAGGAAGCAAAAGAATTGTTTGATTCCATCAAAGAAGAATATGCTACTTCAACTGCATTCAGAGAAGTTGATCGTTATCTTTCGCAAATTCAATAATACAATTATCATAACTTATTTTTTTCATACTAATAACAGGATAAAAATTTTTTAGTTTATGGCAGACACATCAGATTTCAGGAATGGTTTAATAATAAAATATAAAAATGATCTTTATACTATTATAGGATTCCAGCATGTTAAACCGGGTAAGGGTGGTGCTTTTGTCCGTTCAACATTAAAAAATCTTAAAACCGGTAAAGTGCTTGATAATACTTTCAGAGCTGGCGAATCAATTGATATAATAAGAGTTGAGAGAAGAAAATATCAATACCTTTACCGCGACGGAGATTTTTTAGTCTGCATGGATAATGGAACTTATGAACAAATAAATATCCCTGTTGAGTTGTTTGGAGAAGGGATTAAATTCCTTAAAGAGAGTGATGAAGTAGAAATACTTTTTAATGGAAATGATATAATAACTGTAGAACCACCAATTTTTGCATTTCTTAAAGTCATATCAACTGAACCCGGATTTAAAGGAAACACAGCAACTGGCGCTTTAAAACCGGCAACTTTGGAAACAGGTTCAACAATAAATGTTCCTTTGTTTGTTGAAACAAAGGATTTGCTGAAAGTTGATACCCGGACCGGAGAATATGTTGAAAGAGTTAAATCTTAAAAAAGGAATTTAAATGGATTTAAATCTTATTAAAAAACTTGTGAGGATCGTTACTTCAAGCGAAATAACTGATCTTGAAATTGAAGAAAACGGATTAAGGATTAAAATTGCCAATAAGATAAGAGGACTCCAGACCGTAACACATCCTCAATTAATGCCAGTTCCAATACCGGAACAATCATTAACCAAAACTCAGGAAGAAAAATCTGCCAAACCGGAAGTACAGGAGAATACTCATGAAATCCGGTCTCCGATTGTAGGAACATTTTACAGGGCACCGGCACCGGATGCCGATTCTTATGTTAATGTAGGTGATTCTGTTTCACCGGGAACTGTTTTATGTATTGTTGAAGCAATGAAGCTTATGAATGAAATTGAATCTGATATAAGTGGAAAAGTTGTAAAGATTCTTGCTGAAAACGGAAAACCTGTAGAATACAATCAGCCTCTTTTTTTGATCCAGGTCAGTTGATATTCCTGTTGCCACTAAGAGGAAAAATTGTTTAATAAAATTTTGATCGCCAACCGAGGCGAAATAGCTTTAAGAATTATCAGAACCTGTAAAGAACTTGATATAAAAACAGTTGCAATTTATTCCGAAGCAGACAGGGATTCACTTCACGTTACTTTCGCAGATGAAGCTGTATGTATAGGCCCTCCAATAAGTAGAGACAGCTATCTTAAAATGCCTTTGATTATTTCTGCTGCACAAATAACTGGCGCAGATGCAATTCATCCAGGTTATGGTTTCCTCGCAGAGAATGCCGACTTCTCAGAAATCTGTAAAGAATCCGGGATAAAATTTATTGGTCCTTCTCCCCAAATGATTAAATCAATGGGCGATAAGGCATTGGCAAAAGATACAATGAAAAAACATGGTGTTCCTGTTATTCCGGGTAGTGATGGTGTTATTAGTTCGGGAATAGATGGGAAAAAGGTTTCTCACGAGATCGGGTTCCCGGTTATTATTAAAGCTTCTGCAGGCGGCGGCGGTAAAGGTATGAGAATAGTCTGGGAAGAAAATGAATTTGAGAAAGCGTTTCAAACTGCAAAGTCAGAAGCTGAATCTGCTTTTGGCAATTCTGAAGTTTATATAGAAAAGTTTATAGAAAATCCACGTCATGTTGAAATACAGATTCTTGGTGATACCTTTGGAAACGTACATCATTATGGTGAAAGAGATTGTTCCGTTCAGCGTCGTCATCAAAAGCTGATTGAAGAAAGCCCTTCTCCGGTAATAGATTCTGTAACAAGGAATAAAATGGGAGAAGCTGCAATACTTGGTGCAAAGGCTGTTAATTATGAAGGCGCGGGCACAGTTGAGTTTCTTCTGGATAAACATAAGAAGTTTTATTTTATGGAAATGAATACGCGCATCCAGGTTGAGCATCCTGTTACGGAATCTGTTTATAATGTTGATTTGATACGCCAGCAGATTTTAGTTGCTGCTGGTAAAAAAGCTGAAACTCTTGCTAAAAAACCAAGCGGTCACTGTATTGAATTCAGGATTAATGCTGAAGATCCGGAAAATGGTTTCAGGCCGTCTCCTGGTAAAATTACCTCTCTTCATTTTCCCGGTGGCTTTGGAGTAAGAATAGACTCGCATATATATCAGTCTTATACAATCCCGCCATATTATGATTCATTAATTGCTAAACTTATTGTGTGGGGAAAGAACAGGCAGCATGCTATTGCTCGTGGAAGAAGGGCTCTTGAAGAATTTACAGTTGAAGGTATTAAAACAACAATTCCTTTTCATTTAAAAGTTCTTGAGGATGAAAGATTTTTAAGTGGTAATTTTGATACAAGCTTTTTAGATAATTTTAAATTTGATAAAACATAACGGTTGTTTCAAAAATAATTTTTATTGTCACACTGAGCCTGTCGAAGTGTGATTCCATAAAGAATTGATAGTCTTCGACAAGCTCAGACTGACAAAGTTAGATTTATGAGACAACTCAGACTATAAAAAAATATTTTTAATCAATGAGAGGTTAAAATGAATTTTCCGGATAATATTAAATACACCAAAGATCATGAATGGTATAGAGTTGAAGGAAAAACCGGATTCATCGGCATAACTGATTTTGCGCAAGGAGAACTTGGCGATGTTGTATATGTGGATATTGCTCCTGATCTGAAAGAGATTGTTAAAGGAAGCACTTTCGGAACTATTGAGGCTGTAAAAACTGTGAGCGATCTTTATGCTCCTTGCAGTGGAAAAGTTTTGGAGGTTAATAAAGAATTAGTCAACAGCCCCGAAGATGTAAATAATGATCCGTATGGAAAAGGCTGGATGATTAAGATTGAGATAAATGATCTGAGCGAGTTGAATGATCTTATAAATGCTGAAGATTATAAAAACCTGGTTGGGCAATAAACAAAGTTTATTACTTTCGAATATTTCTGAAAAACAAAATTCCATAAAGCGGGTTTTGTTTTTCTTTTTTAAACAATTGGAATGATGAAACCAAGCGAGACAATTTTAATTATAGATTTTGGTGCACAATATACTCAGCTAATTACACGCAGAGTTCGTGAAGCGAATGTTTATTCAGAAATTCATTCCCACAAAATTTCTGTTGATGAAGTCAAATCTTTATCCCCTACAGGAATAATATTATCCGGCGGGCCAATGAGTGTTTATGATGAGGGCTCACCTCAGCTTGATCCTCCGATACTTAGTCTTGGAATTCCTGTTCTTGGTATCTGTTATGGTCTCCAAATTATTTGCAGAACATTGGGAGGAAAAGTTGAGCTAGCATCTAATAGGGAATATGGGAAAGCCAATCTTATAATTAAAGAAGAAGATGGATTATTCAAGGGTGTAAAAAAAGAATCTTTTGTATGGATGAGCCATGGTGATTATCTAACTAAACTTCCCGAAGGTTTTAAAATAACAGCAGAGTCGGATCATTCTCCATTATGTTCCATTGCTGATTCAAAAAGAAAAATTTACGGCGTTCAATTCCATCCTGAAGTTGCTCATACACAGGAAGGTGAAAAAATAATCAGGAATTTTCTTTTCAATATTTGCGGATGCAAAGGAAACTGGACTCCGCAAAATTTTATTCAATCAAAAATATCTGAAATAAAAGAGATAGCTGGTTCAGCAAAAGTAATTTGTGCATTAAGCGGTGGAGTTGACTCAACTGTTGCTGCTGTACTTGTTAAAAAAGCAATTGGTGAAAATTTATTTTGTGTTCATATCGATACCGGCTTGATGAGAAAAAAAGAAAGTGAAATGATCAGTAAAATTTTTACTGAGAAACTAAAGCTTAATTATTTTCATATTGATGAATCGGGAAGATTTCTTTCAAGGTTGGCAGGAATTGTTGATCCCGAAAAGAAAAGAAAAATAATCGGCAACACTTTTATCGAAGTATTTGAAGAAAAAGCAAAAAAATATGGTGAAGTTTCTTTTCTTGTGCAGGGAACTTTATATCCCGATGTAATAGAATCGGTAAGTATTAAAGGCTCGTCTGTTACAATTAAAACTCATCATAATGTTGGCGGACTTCCTGAAAAAATGAATCTTAAACTTATTGAGCCTTTCAGGGAATTATTTAAAGATGAAGTTAGAAAAGTAGGCAGAGAACTCGGAATTCCCGAAGAATTTATTGAGAGACATCCATTTCCCGGACCTGGGCTTGCGGTAAGAGTGCTTGGCGAAGTAAGTAAGGAAAGACTTGACATTTTAAGAGATGCTGATGATATTTTCATAAATGAAATTAAAGAAGCAGGTTTGTATAATAATATCTGGCAGGCATTTGCAGTTTTACTTCCGGTAAATAGTGTTGGTGTAATGGGCGATGCAAGAACTTATGAAAATGTTTTAGCTCTCCGGGCTGTTACTTCTCATGATGGAATGACTGCAGACTGGTTCAGGTTTGATCATGAATTTTTATCGAAAGTTTCCAACAAAATTATTAATAAAGTCCGTGGTGTAAACAGAGTTGTTTATGATATCAGTTCAAAACCACCATCAACAATAGAATGGGAATAGATCCCAAATATAGAGTTGAGAACAAATTAAAAACTGCGCAGGAATTTGAAGCGCGTGGTGAAAATCTTCATGCAATCCAGGTATATCTTTCAATTATAGAAGGTGAACCTGACTATGTTGAAGGATATTTTTTACTTGCAGAATTATATGAAAAACAGGGGAACCTTGAGTCGGCAAAAAAACTTCTGGTAAATTATCTTTCGGAAAATCCGGAAAACAATACAGTCAGATTATTTTATGCTCAGCTTTTACTTAGAAATTTACAGTGGGAAGATGTAATTGATGTAATCCAATCTCTTGATATTAATGATGAACCGTTAGCTGGATTCTTTCTCGGTTATTCTTTCTTTATGCTGAAGGATTATGAACTGGCAAGAATAAATTTTTTAAGATTTGTTTCTTCGGGCAAGAAGACTGAACTTTTACACGAGACTTTCATTTACCTCGCAAAGACTGAAATACAGCTTAACAATTTTAAGGCCGCACTTGAGTTTGCAAAAAAGGCTGAGGTTTTTTATTCAAACTTCTGGGAATTAAATTTAATTTTTGCAATTACTTATTACCATCTTGAGATGATTACTCATTCCGTTTCTTCCATTGTAAAGGCGATAAAATTAAATCCGCATGAAGCAACTGTTTATGAATGGGCAGGAAGAATTTATCTGAAAGCAGGCGAATACTTGAAAGCGGAAGAATATTTTACAAAACATATTGATATGATTGAATATCCAACCTCAGAAATTTATTCTGAACTTGCCGAAATATATTTGAAAGTAAGTAAAGTGCACGATGCATTACGATATTATGATCTGGCTTTAGGGATTGATCCGTTTAATCAATCCGCTGTAAACGGGAAAAATAATGCATCGGTAATTTTAAAAGCAGGTTCATATAATGTTAAATCCTAAACTGATTTTTTCCTTTTTAACATTGTCTTTTTTATTCGCTTCATTTCCACAAAGTGATTATTCAAATGATTTCCAGAAAGCTTTAAAATTTTATTCCGATAAAAAATATTACCAGGCTCTTTCATTATTTGATAAAGTAATATCAGATTATCCGGAGAATTCCAAAACAACAGCAGCAATTTTATTTAAAAGTAAAACACTCCTGTCTATGAATAAACTTGCTGAAGCAAAAAAAATATCAATTGATTTTATTAATAAGTATTCTCCCAGTAAATATGCAGATGAAGCAAGATTCCTTCTTGCAAAAATTTATATTACTGAAAAGGATTATGCAGAAGCATTCAGCCAGCTTCTAAATGTAATGCAAAGTTCATCCTCTAAGCAGTATTTAAATGATGCTGAAAAAGAAGGAGAGAATCTCGTTCTTAATTTTTTAACAATTACAGATTTAAAAAATATTTCCAATTCTTATAGAAATGAAAAAGTAAAATCCTATTTATTATTAGTTACAGCGAAACTTCAGATAAATCAAAACTTGTATGATAAGGCATCTGCATCGCTTAATGAATTAATAAAGCGCTATCCAAAATCCCAATATAAAAATGAAGCTGAAATTCTTTTATCAAAAATATCCGGGAAAGAATCAACTGTAGCAAGTAACGAAACGATTATATGCGCAATGCTTCCTTTAAGCGGTTTAAACAGCAATGAAGAACTAACAGCTTCAAAAGAAATTCTTGAAGGGATTAAGTTCTCACTTGATGAATTCAACAATGGAAGAGATGATAAAATAGGTTTGCTTATAAAGGATACGGAAAATGAAAGAGACAAAATCGTGAATATTAAAAATGAACTTATAAATAGTCCATCAGTTAAATTAATTATAGGCCCTGTCTTCAGTAACGAAGTAAGTGTAGCTCTTGAAGAATTTAATTCTACCGATTTGCCGATAATTTCCCCGACAGCTACAGATAATGAGCTGACATCAATTAACGAAAATTTTTTCCAGGCAAATCCTAATTTTGTTATCAGGGCAAAGGTAATGGCTCAGTATATTTTTTATGTTGAAAATAAAAGAAGAATGGCGGTGTTAAATTCTATCGGCGGATATTCTCCTTTACTGGCTGCTGAATTTTCTGCAGAATTTGAAAAACTTGGCGGTGAAATTATTGCTAAATATACTTATAAGAGTGATGATCTTTCTTCTGGGATTACAATTGATTCTACTGAATTAATTCCTGCCGAAGGATTATATTTACCAATATCCGATAAAATGGACGCACCCCTTATTCTTTCACAGTTAGTTCAGAATAATATTAATATACAGCTTTATGGAAACCAGGATTGGTTCCTTGCAAAAGGTTTTGAGACATCACCTGAATTAAGTAATAAAATGATCTTTGAATCAGACTACTTTATCGAATACAGCAGCACTTCATATCAGGATTTTAACAAAAAATTTTTAACAAGAACAAAGTATGATGCAAACAGGAATGTTCTTTATGGATACGATGCTGCAAAATATATTTTAACAGTTTTAAGAAATATAAGCCGCGACAGAAAAAATATTAAAACTAAAATTGAAAGCGGAATTACTGTTAACGGGTTTCATAATAATATTTCAATAAATAAAAACCGGGTGAATGTTTATTTAAATATTATCCGGTATCGCGATGGTTTTTTTGAATTAGTTGATAAATTTAAAGTATCAAATTAATTAAGAGGTAAAAAATGGGGGTTAAAGATCTTCCATTAGATGACAGGCCGCGGGAAAAATTAACCTTACGCGGTGCACATAACCTTACTGATGCTGAACTTCTTGCTATTCTTTTGCGGACAGGGACTAAAGGTAACTCTGTTATTAATGTTGCACAGGAAATTATTAACGTTCACAGAAATCTTGCTTTCCTTGCTACTAAAACATTATCCGATTTAATGAAAACTCGTGGAGTTGGTAAAGATAAAGCAGCAACACTTCTCGCCGCTTTTGAGTTAAGCAGGAGAATCTTATCCCAATCAAAATGGTTTAACGAAAGAAAAATTACTTCACCGCAGGATGTTGCTGATATATTTATTCCTTTGTTGAGAGATGAATTGAAAGAAAAATTTATTCTTGTATGTCTTAATTCTGCAAATAAAATTATTGCTTATGAAATAATCTCAGTTGGCAATCTTAATTCAAGTGTTGTTCATCCGCGTGAAGTATTTAAAGCTGCCATAGACCACAGGTCGGCAAGTATAATTCTTCTTCACAATCATCCAAGCGGTAACCCTGAACCGAGTAATGAAGATATTGCAATAACTAAAAAAATGGTTGAATCCGGGAAAATACTTGATATACTTGTGTTTGATCACATCATAATAGCCGGCAATACCTATACAAGCTTTGTTGAGCGAAGATTGATATGAATTGTAATTTACAGCAAAGTTAAACTATATAACATTAACTTAACTTGATATTAAGTGCTGAATTTCTTATATAACTATGTCAAAAATTGACGACCATTTATCTATAAGTCTTTTTAATAGTATTGTTTATGGTGTGTTAAAATAAATACCAGTTTTTCAATTAATTTAACTAATCCAAAAAAATAAAATCGGAGGTTATCATATGAATATAATCAAGGTTGTTAGAAACACCATGATTACCGCTGTCATTGGCTTTACGGTTCTTGCGTGGAGCGGATGCGGTGGTCTCAGCGACGCTCAGATTGCTGAGTTAAATGGTTTAAGAGAAGAAGTGAATTCTCTTGAATCAGAAGCAAACACATTGAAAGAAGAAAGATCCCGTCTTGAGAGGGACATTGCTGATAAGAATGCAAAATTACAGCAGTGCGAAAAAGATAAGGAAGAAACAAGGGCTAACCTTAAAAAACTTCCTATGTAAAATGATGTGTAATAAAATTAAAATTTTAATAATTGAATTCGGAGGAAAAATCAATGGTATTTAAAAAATATTTAATTGGCATTTTGTCCCTCGTTTTCTTCTTATCTCTTTCTGTAAATATTTTTGCACAGGAGGAAATGACTGAAGAAGAATGGGAATCAGAAATGAACCGTTTGAAAGCAAGAAAATCTGCTCTCG
>CAYNUV010000085.1:0-9228 GCA_964400245.1 uncultured Ignavibacteriaceae bacterium | reverse complement strand
TCACCTTCAATATCCAGTCTGATGAATTTAACGACAAGATCATTAACCCGGTTTGCATATTTCATATTCTCGGCTTCAACGGATATTTCCACTCTGGATTCGGGTGTAAATATCTTACCTGCTTCTGTTTTACTTAAAGCAATAACTACATTGTTAGTACCTCGTGAAAGCTCTTTTGGGTATTTAGATTTATTCATATTTCCTAATATAATCAAATTGGTGAATTGTAGAGTGACAATTATGTCGCTTGTGTGTTTGAAATTTTTTTAATAAGCGAGATAAATCTCGCTCCACAACAAAATTAAATTTTCAAATCACACTTCCCTTTGAATTCCTCATACTTCAAATCATACTTCTCAGCTTTCAATAAAAACTTTGTGTATTGATGCTGGGGATTTGCAAACAACTCTTCCGAACTATTCTTCTCTACAATTTCTCCGTTGTACATAATCATAACTTCATCAGATAGTTTTCTTAACAAACGGAGATTGTGTGCAACACAAATCATTGTAATGTTAAAACTCTTTTTGAGATCGAGAAAGAGATTTAAAAAATTTTCCTGCGATTCATAATCCTGTGCAGAAAATGGTTCATCGAGAATCAGCAATTCCGGTTTTACTGCAAGAACTCTTGCGAGTGCTGCTCTTTGCTGTTCACCTCCACTGAGTTCATAACCTTTCCTTTCCAAAAGACTCTTAGGAAGTTTAACCGCATCGAGAATATTATCAAGTAACATTTCTGAGGTATTATTTTTATTTCCAATCTTAAGAGATTCGTTCAGCAAATCTCCAACTTCTCTTAAAGGATTAATTATTTCTCCTGTGTTTTGAAAAAGAATCTGTACAGGAGAAATCTTTTTGTTTTCTCCTGAGAAGAAATAATTAATTTTTCCGGATGTAGGAGTTAAAATTCCGGAAAGAATTTTTGCAAGCGTTGTTTTTCCGCTTCCTGATTCGCCTGAAATTCCAAGAACCGAATTTCTCTCCAGTTCAAAAGAAATATTATTAAGGATTGTTTTTTCCTCTTTTTTCTGAAATACTGAATAAGAAATATTTTCTGCTTTTAGAATTAAGTTCATACTTCAGCGCTAAGTGGATTTAAATTGAAAAACTCTTCCGGTGTACTGAACTTTGATAAAGTGCCATCAGAAAGTAGAGCAATTTTACTACTGGCATTTTTGGCCAATTCAAGATCCTGTGTTACCATTAATGCAAGATTTCCTTCGCTGACAAATTCTTTCAACTTAATTAAAAGGAGATTTACAATCGGGGCATCAATCCCGGAAGTCGGCTCATCAAGAAAAATAATTTTTGGCTTTGCAAGCAGAGCTAAAACAAAACTTATCCTTTGAGCCATCCCTCCGCTTACTTCATAAGGATACATTTTAAAAAGCTTTTTTGAATCAGGCAAAAGAAAGAATTCAAGAAGTTCGTTGACCTCACCCCAGGCCCCTCTCCTTATTAAGGAGATGGGAGGGTTAAAGTAATAATTAAAAGTTTTAAGATGATCAAAGCTGTTTACTGAATCCTGGAAAACATATTTAATTTCATTCTTCCTGATTTTTTTTAATTCTTCTAAATTAAGAGATAAGAGATCTTTATCATTATAAATGACTTTGCCGTTAATGGAATAAAACCTGTTATCTAAAAGTCCTGTGAGAGATTTTAGTAAAGTGCTTTTGCCTGTCCCATTCTTTCCAAGGATTGTATAAATGTTCCCGCCATCAAGTTCAAAGACAATATCCCGCAGAATAATCCTCTCACCTTTCTCGTTAGGTCTTGAGAATGCTGTGTCATTCGGAACTTGATTCAGAATCTTCTGCTGCGGATGAGATGCTGAAACAAGTTCAGCATGACGCTTTGGTAATTTTGATATGCTTACTTTATTCAGAAGTATATTGAGCATCAGGATTTAACTTTTTGTATTTAAGAAACAAAATAATAAATTGCTGTCAAAATTATTAAAAAATAATCACAACATTCTGGCGGTGATAATTAAGAAGTATTACTTAATTATTCTTGGATTACTACTTTTTGCAGGGGGTTGTGAAAAGGAATCTTCGGTTGGTTCAAAAAGAATCGTAATCGGCTTGTCTTCAGACATTTCCACATTCAATCCGCTTTTTGCTTTCAGCGTTGATGAAGGATCTGTTTCCGAATTGCTTTACTTAAGTCTTGCTAATTTCACCTGGGATGATGAAAAGGGAAGCATCAAACCTGAACCAATGCTTGCAAAAAGCTGGGAATGGAGTGATGATTCATCATCAATAACTTTTAATCTGAGAGATGATGTTTACTGGTCTGATGGTAAAAAATTTTATAGCGGTGATGTTGTTTTTTCATTTGATGTTTATTCAGATCCTGATGTACAAAGCAGGTTGTACGGAACTTTCAATGATTTTTATACTGATAAATCAAATCACATAGATATTAAAAAAACATTTGAAGTAACCGATTCATTTAAAATCAAAATAAACTTTCTTCCAAACTCTACCCCCACTCTTTCTGAAACTGTATTTCCAATTTTACCAAAACATGTTTTTGAAAAAATAGAAAGAAAAAACATTGCAACTTCAGAAGAGAATTTTAAACCGGTTTCAAGCGGATCATTTGTTCTGAATAATTGGGATAAGAATCAATCTATAAAATTAAAAGTTAACAAGAAATCGTTTCTGTATAATCCCAAAGTAATTGATGAGATAATTTTTAGAATCATTCCCGATTACAATTCAAGATTAACTCAGTTAAAGAAAGGCGAAATTGATTTAGTTGAATTGATTAAAACAGAAGATATAAAGGAACTGAAAAAAAATGATAATCTTAGGATTGTTCCTCAGAAAGGAAGAGAATATGATTATGTCGGCTGGAGTAATATTGATCATGAAGTATTCAGATCAACAGGAAAAATTAAACCACATAAAATTTTTGGAAACTCTGCTGTAAGGAAGGCTTTGACCTATGCAATAAACAGGAAAGAGATTCTGGATGAATATCTTTTGGGATATGGACAACTTGGTGTTGGTCCAGTTTCATCCATCTTTAAAGAAGCAATTGATAATGATTTGAATCCTTATGAATATAACCCGGAGAAATCAAAATCATTACTTGAATCCGAAGGTTGGAAGGATTCTGATAATGATGGAATACTTGAAAAGGGAAATCTCGAATTCAGGTTTAAATTATTTATTCCTTCAGGTAATCCAAGAAGGAGTTATGCTGCTACAATAATTAAAAATAATCTTATGCAGATTGGAATAGATGTAACGATTGAATCTGTTGAGCTTGGTGTGCTGATTGATAATATGTATGAAAAGAATATTGATGCATGGATGATTGGATGGTATGTTCCAATTCCGATTGAATTAAAAATATCATGGTATTCCGATTTTGAAAAAGCTCCGAATAATTTTGTCGGGTATCAAAATGCAGAAGCAGACAAAATACTTGATGAAATATCTGATGAAACTAATCCGCAGAAATTAAATGATCTTTACAGGCGATTTCAAAAAAGAATTTATGAAGATGAGCCGGTAACTTTTTTGTATTGGGTTGATAATATTGTAGTATATAACAGCAGATTGGAAAATATAAATATAAACCCACTTGGAGTTGTTCATCATTGCTGGAACTGGAATGTAAGAGACAATGATTAAATGAAAAACATAACTGCAAAACTTTTCATAAAAAGAATCATCAGTTCAGTAGGTATACTTTTTTTAATTATCACTTTTGTTTTTTTTCTTGTAAGAATTTCTCCCGGCGATCCTTCACAGAAATTTATTTCCCCAACTTTAAGTCCTGAACTTGTAAAACAGGTAAAGGAATCATTGAACCTTGATGAATCTTTACATTTACAATACATTGGTTTTTTAGCGAGCGCATTTCAAGGTGATCTTGGTGTTTCATATAACTTCAGGAGGAATGTATTCTCAGTTATTTCTGAATATCTGCCATTCACAGTTTTATTTATTTCGGTTAGTTTTGTTTTACAGTTGATAATCAGCTTCTGGCTCGCCATTAAATCTGTTAAAAAGATAAACGGGTTCTTAGATAAAACATTATCCTGGATTACATTATTTATTTATGCAGCACCTGTTTTTGTAACGGGAGTTTTCCTGGTTTTTATTTTTTCAGAAGCATTCAACCTACTTCCATCTTCCGGTCTTAAATCTTTTGATTTTGATGATTATAATTTTTTTGGAAAGATAATAGATTATTTAAAACATCTCGTCCTTCCGATTGTTACACTTTCATTAATAGAAATAGTAATATTTTATAAATACCTTAGAGATAATCTTGAAGATGTTTATAATAGATTTTTTGTTTTAAATCTTAGAGCAAACGGTTTTTCCGAAAGAGATATTCTTTTAAAACATGTGATACCGAATGCAATTAATCCTTTAATAACAATAGCAGGAATAGAGCTCGGAATATTGCTGGGTGGAACTCTTATTATTGAAGTTGTATTTGGACTTCCCGGTATGGGGCGATTAACTATTGATGCGATTCTTACAAGAGATTATCCTCTTGTAATCGGCTGCACACTTGTTGCCGGTACGTTAGTAATCTTAGCAAACCTTGCTGCTGATATTGTAAAAGCATCATTGGATAAAAGATTAATAGAGGGAAGTTTAAGCTAGATGAAATTTTCCTTTAAAATATTGCATTTACTTTTTCTTACCTGGTTTGTAATTCTTTTAGTTAGATGGGAATTATTGATTAATATTTATGAAATGATTTTCAGATGGATAATATTATTTATAAATAATTCCGGAGATGCTTTTAATCAAATTAATTTTGATTTTCTTGATAATATTATCTCAGGAATATTGTTTATGCTTTTACCGGTTTTCGTTTTCATTTTCAGGAAGAAAATAATTTTTTTGTATTCAGGAATATCCCCGGCTTCAATATTTCTTATCTTGTTAACCGCATGCTTTTTATTTGCACCTGTTATATCAAACAGAAGTCCTGATTTTTACAAAAACATAGGAATGACGAAACTTCTTCCACCGTTTAGTAATGTTAAAGTTCTGCATTTTAAAACGGGAGAGAAAAATGAAAGAAACTCATCTCTTAAAAATTTTTTAGTAGTGAAAGATAGAGTAGTTAAAAAATCATTCGATCAAAGTATTGAATACATTGATAGTATTTCCGGAAGCGGAAAAATCTTTTACTATCAAAATAATATTCCTAAAGAAACAGAAAAAATAAATCTTGTTTTGGAAAATGAAATTCCATTTGTAACAACACAAACATTTCTTTTTGGCAGCGATCAATTCGGGAGAGATATTTTTACAAGGCTCATTTATGGAGCCAGGATATCTTTACTTGTTGGAATAGGTTCTGTAATAGCATCGCTTCTTATTGGATTAATCTTTGGTTTTCTTGCTGGGTATATAGGTGGAATATTTGATACAATTTTCAGCAGGATTACAGATATGTTTCTTTCCTTTCCAATGATTTTTCTTGTAGTATTAATACTTGCATTGTTCGGTAATTCATTGCTGGCAGTTATTGCTGTCCTGGGATTTTCAGGATGGATGAGTTTATTTAAAGTTGTTAAGACCGAAGTTCTTTCAATAAAGAATAAAAATTATTTTCTTTCATCAAAGCTTTTAGGATTGTCAAAAAGACAATTATTATTTAATGAAGTTTTGCCGGTTATAATTGTTCCTGTAGTTGTCAATATAATATTTCAGTTTGGCAATGTGATTATTGCCGAATCTGCTTTAAGTTATTTAGGCATGGGGCTGGGAGAAAATTATCCTTCCTGGGGCTCAATGATTCAATCAGGACAAGAATATTTATCTTCGGCATGGTGGATGATTTTATTGCCGGGTCTAACATTGATATTTACTCTTTTATCTGCAAACAGTTTTGGAATATCTTTAAACAGGAAACTAAACCCGCTTCTTAAAAATGATTAATTACAGATTCATAATAAAAACGAAATTAGGAGAAGGAAGAAGCAAAGTTTTTCTTTGTTCCGATGTGGACAATCCTGAAAAAGAGTTAGCAATAAAAGTTTTACCGGTAACAGAGGATAAAGATGAAATAAAAACATTTCGGGATGAGTTCTTCACACTGCAAAAGCTAAATCATCCAAACATAATAACATCTCATGAAGAAGGGATTGTTGTTACTGATTATCCTCAATGGGATATTAAAACGGGAAGCAGGTTTATTATTCTTGAATACTTTCCCGGTTCAGAGCTTCTTAAATATGAGAAACTTAATGATGAAAGAAATCTTAAAATAATTTTAAACCAGGTTTGTTCGGTACTTTATTACTTACATCAATCCAACTATGTTTATTATGATTTAAAGCCCGAGAATATTCTTGTTGCGGAAGCTGGTGGTAAACCGGTCATTAAATTAATTGATATGGGTTTTGCTAATCATTCTTCTTTTCCGGAAAGAAATTTAACGCGGGGAACCACAGAATATATTGCACCCGAAATACTTAAAAACGAAAACCATAATCACCAGGTTGATCTTTACTCGCTTGGCATAATGCTATACAGAATTATTTATGGGAAATTTCCATTTAATTCTGAATCAATGCTTGATATTTATAAAGAGCACATAGAAAGAGAATTTGAATTCCCTGAAAGTAATTTTTCGTTTCAATTAATTGAAGTGTCAAAAAAACTTTTAGCAAAAAGTCCACTTAACAGATACACTAACTCTTTGCAGGTATTGAGAGATTTGGAATTAAATCTCGATGAGAATATTATAAAAGATTTTACTCCTGCAAATGTATTTGCCGATAGGGAGGATGTAACAACTCAAATAAATAATTTTTTAATTGATAAGGAAAGCCATGATGTACTTCTTATCTCAGGCGTTGAAGGTTCCGGAAAAACATCACTTATCTACAAAATATATTCAGCACAAGAGAGAATTGTTGTTTTAAGCAATTATACAGGGAAAAGCGGACTAGGATTTGTACACTACTTATTAAAGAGTATAATATCTTCTGAATTTATTCATTCATTCTTAAGCAGGGATATAATTGAGCAAGCTGAATCAATACTAACCAATAATATTGATAACCTGGTTACAGGATTAAAATCAATAATAACAAAAGTATCTGCTGAAGTAAAATTTATTTTAGTAATTGATGACTTTAATCTTCTTGATGATTTCACACTTGATGTTTGTGTTGAGATCCTTCCGATTCTCCAGGTCAACGGAATTAAAATAATTCTTGCTGAAAGATCAGATCATACCAGTAGCGCAAACAAGATAATTAATAAAATTGTTGAAGTTAACCTTTCGCCTTTTACTGATGAAGGGCTTAGCGAATATCTTAATGAAGCTTTTGCATCATTCTTTCCCAAAGATCAACTGAAAAAACTGATTGTTAAATATGCGGATTTATTGCCAGGCAGTATAGTTAGTTTCGTGCGGGATTTAATCCTGTTGAATATAATCAGGTTTACTTATGATGGTTCTGAAATAGTTGTTGATGAAAAAACAGAAAAACTCCTTGAAGGTTCTCACGAAGAAATATTCAGACATAGACTTTCCTTATTAACTGATGTTGAAATTAAATTGGTCCAATTTATTTCTTCTTTTGAAAATACACCGGATGTAAAAGTAATTTCTGTTTTAAATGATTTACCACCTGTAGAGATTTATAAAATAATGAAAAGCCTGGAAGAAAAAAATATTCTGCAGGAGTCCAAAGTTGTAAATGCTATTACATTCACATCTGATAGTCTTAAGAAATATGTTTATTCGATAATTAAAGAAAAGGAAGGATATCATTTAAAAACTGCTAGAGTAATTTCAGAAAACTTCAAATCATTTAACAGGCAGGAATTAGCAAAACAATATGAACTTGGTAAAGATTTTATTGCGACCTATAATATTCTTTCTGAAGAAGTAAATGAAGCAGACAGATTATTTGCATATTCCTATAAGAGGAATATACTTAACCACCTGCTAAAATTCCCATTGCCTGAGAATTATATAACTGAGTTAAATTATAAATTATCATTAACGCTATATAAACTAAATGATACAAAATCAGCATTAAAAATCATCGAAGATTTGTTAAAAAAAGTAAATGATGAAAAACTTGAAAATGACCTTTTGATCTTAAAAGGAAGCTGCCTGATAGAACTTGGTGAAGAAGTTGAAGAAGGGAAAAATCTTCTTAATGACCTTTTAATAAAAATTAAAGATGAAAAAAGGAAACAACAATTGAAGGTTGAGATTGCTTATGCAGAATTTGATTTGAATAAATACGATGTTGCAAAAGAAATCTGTTATGAAATTATTAATAATATAAATTCTTCCCCAGAAGATAAGGGAAAATGTTATAATCTATTAGGTTTAATAGATACATACCTTGAAAGTGACTTTGATTGTGCATTGAATAATTTTCAAAATGCATTGGAAATGTACAAGTCTGCTAAATTAACTTTAAATGTAGCTAAAATTGAGGTAAATATTGGTAATACCTATTTTTGGAAAATGGATTATGTAAATGCAGAAAAACATTGGAATAGTGCATTACAGAGTAATTTATCAATAGGTAATTTAGATCAGGAAGCTAAAACTTTGTTAAGCTTTGGGATTTTCAATTACAATAAGTTAAACTTTGCTAATGCAATAGAACAGTATAAAAGGGCAAATAATATTTTCGAAAGTCTTGGAAACAGAAATGGGCAGGGACTTGTCTTGATTAATTTAGGAGAAATATATCTTTCAAGCTGCGAATATCAAAGTGCATTTGAATCTCTTAACAAAGCAAAAGATGTTTTCAGGCTATTGTTAAATACCGAAGAAGAAGCTGAAGCTCTTTTTATGTTGGGAAAATTTTTTTTTATTCTTGGGGATGAGGAGCAATTAAAATTGACTATGAACGATATTGAATCTTTAGTGAAAAAAAATCTCTTGCCGGAAAGGTATAGCAATAATTTTAAATATCTTGAACTTGTATATTCGGTTAATGAAAAAAAATATATAAATGATTTGGATTTTGTTAAAGATGTGTTGAATGTTTTCAAAGAACAAAATGATGGGTTATTTTTTGCCGAAAGTTATTCGATTTTATGTGAAAATTTAATATATAATGGGATGTATGAAATGGCGTATAATATGTTGAATGATAATAAATTTACTAAAATCTGTAATGAGAATTTTTTATATAAAGCGGAAAAAAAATATTTGGAAAGTCTGCTTGCTTCATCAAGTGGCAATTTCAGGTTACCTC
>CAYNUV010000084.1:0-9303 GCA_964400245.1 uncultured Ignavibacteriaceae bacterium | reverse complement strand
ACAAAAGGAATATTTTCTTTGCTACAATATTTAGCAATAATCTTTATTTCATCAAGATGACTCTGAGTTTCATTCAAAATAAAATCACAACCAGAAGACATTAAACTATCTATATGTTTATGATGATTATAAGTGAGTTTTTTCTTAGATAAAGTTCTTTCTTCCTGATAACAATCTTCGGCAGGAGCATTTGAACCTGCAATAACTACAGGTAAATCTCCTCTTGCTTTAAGTGCTAGTGAAACACTCTCTTTAACAAATTTATTTCGGCTTATTTTAGAAAACTCTTTTAATGCTGCTGGATTTGTTCTAAAAGTATTTGTTGTAATTATATCTGCACCTGCATAAATATATTTTTTATGAATTGAATAAACTTTTCCCGGATCTTCGATATTTGCATTTGACATCCACAAAGAACCTTTTGATCTGACATTCAGTGATTGAAGCATACTTCCCATTGCTCCATCAAGAATGAGAGGGCGCTTTATTTTTTTAGCTAAAGAAAGGAAATTCATTTGGAAACAGAGGAGTGTTGTTTTTCAAAATAGAACTCTACTTCCCGAATTATTTTGTCCAGATCAATCATTGAAATGCATTCAAGATTATATGGGCAAACTTTCTTCCAGCAAGGCGAACAGAATAAATCATTCTGGAATAATTTTATACCTCGTTCATAAAGATCAATCTCAGTCCAGCAACTTACACCAAACCATGCTATTACAAATTTTTTTAATGCAATTGCGAGGTGCATCCCGAATGAATCACCGGTTATAACAACATCTGCAATGCTCTCATAACAAGCGCTTCTTCTTAAACCATGTGTAGTTGGAGTATTTATTATTTTCCCCCAGAATTCAGTATAAATTTTTTCATTCCTTTCAGTATCTTCTGGTCCACCGAATAAAGCAATTTTATACCTGCCTGCCGGCAAGGCAGGGTTACTTTTTCCAAACAGTTTATCAATCAGATAAATATGCTGATCAATGGTCATCTTTTTATTTGGATAAAGATTTGAGCAGCCAGTATTAAATCCTACAATAAAATCGTTTTCTGAAATTCCAACTTCCTTTTTATAATCAACAATAAACTTCAATTCATCATCTGTAAAGTTGAAAATATATTCATCTCTTTTATAATCAACTTCAAAAGTTTCGGTAAGATAATCCTGTCCGGTTCTTTTATTTATTCTGAATTTAAAATGATCATCCATTCCCAGTTTATAATTATAATGAGCTCCTTGATTAACAGGAATTATTTTTCCGCTTTCATCTAATCCAAAACCAAGTTTATATTTTGCATTTACTGAATTAAGCAATGCGCAGGACATCTGGGATTTATCAACATTCATTACATAATCAAATTTCATCTGGTTCAAAATTAAAATTGATTCCGCATCGAAAGAATAAACGTGATCTATTAGATGATTATTGAAAAGTAAAGAAGTAGAAATTTTATCCGTAATCCAATAGATAGTTGACTCAGGAAATTTTCTTTTTAGTGCCGGAAGCTGTGCAGTTGTCATCAGCACATCGCCCATAGCATCAAGATTTATTATTAAAATTCTTGTGCCGATCGGAATATTATCCTTGCATCCGTTTTCCCAGCAGTTATGATCTGGAAAACACGGTTTATAACCGGAAAATCTTTTACAGGATGGAATTTCTTTATTAGCCATAATTGATTCTTTGTTTTAACAAATATAAGAAAAGTAGTTGTGGAAGGGTAGGAAGTCAAACTGACTTTGTAAAAATATTGCAGCCTATTCTTTCAAACTCATCTATGATTTTTTGATTGGGGAGTTCTTTCATACATTCATGATTATATGGACAAACTAGTTTGTTGCATATAATGCAAAACAATTCTTCTTTAATTACATAACCTGAATTAGTAGAATAAGGCCCATGTCCTTTTGGATCGGTTGGACCGAAGATTCCAAGTACCGGAATTCCTAATGCAACAGCTATGTGCATCGGGCCTGAATCATTTGCAATAATAATATTACATTGTTTTACGAAAGCTGACATTAAAATAAGATCAGTATCAGGTATCATTATTGAATCTTCAGGAAAATGTTTGTTAATAAATTCCGCGTCATCTTTATCGCCCGGTCCCCAAAGGAGAAGAAAAATAACATTATACTTTTCTTTTATGATTTTGCAGATATCAACCCATCTTTCTTTATCAAATTTTTTAGACTGCCAGCTTCCGGCAGGAAGAATTCCAACCACGGTTTTATACTTCGGTAATGATTTGTGAAGGAATTCTTCTGCTTCTTTTATTGCACCATCTGGAACATTAAATTGAATTCTTTTCGATATAATAGGAACACCAATAGGTTTAAGCAATTCTAAATTATGTTCTGCTGAATGATGATCTCCGCCTCTTGCTGAAGTAGCTAAAATGTTGTAGGCATATTTTCTTCCTCTGTAAGCAAAACCAACTCTGTATTTAACTCCTGATAAAAAAGTAATTAAAGCGGTTCTTGGATTTACCCAGGAATCAATTAACAAATCATACTTTTCTTTTCTAATCATTAATGCAGCATTAAGTGGGAATTCATCTCTCTTCATTGTTAGGACTTTATTTACATTAGGTAAATATTCAACTGCAGGTTTTGCAAAAGGTTCTGTAAGGTAATCTATTGAGACTTCTTTAAAATGAGCCTTGAGATTTTCAAGAAGAATAGTTGAAAGAACAATGTCCCCAATCCCGTGTGGTTTGATGATGAGAATTTTTTTTAATGCAAAAGTATTAATATTTAACATTTACTTTATGAAGTTAACTTAAATTTTTAGGGTACAAAATGTCAAAGAAACTTGAAATCCCCAAATTCTATAATGATTTGAATAACATCGAAAATGCTGTTTCAGATGATGGAATGTTTTCATAATTTATTAATTAAATTTTTGCTGATAAACTTTTTAGAGCAATTCAATAATTTTTACTAAAATAAGATTATTCCTTTGATAGATACAATTCTTCACAACCTAAAGTTCACATGAAGGTTTTTAGACGTCTTCTGACATACTTTTTTGCTTATAAATGGCGAATATTCACCGGTATGATTTCAGTAATAATCATGAGCCTTTCAGATGCAGTATCAGCTTTCCTGATTGCACAGCTTTTTGATACATTGCAAAAAGTTGGTGATCTTGTTCAGCAAGGGAAAGCAATTATTATCAATTCCCCGCTTGAGGTTTTAGGCATAAATATTACAAATATAAATTTAAACGGAAGCGAAGAGGCGATGAAACTCATCGCTACTTTTGCTGTTGTTCTTCTCTTTATTATTCTCATAAAATCACTTGCTGTTTATTTTAGAGAGTATGTAATGAGTTCTGCTCAACAAAAAATCTTAATGCGATTTCGTATTGAATTATTTGACACCATTCTTGCATTACCTATTAAATTTTTTGATCAACAGAAAACCGGTCGGGTTATGTCCCGCATTACTAATGATGTAAACAATTTGGAGCAATCACTTTACCTGATTGTTGAGATAGTCCAGAATTTGATTTTTACTATAACTTTTACAGCAGCACTATTATTTTTAAACTGGCAATTGGCACTTTTTACTATTTTTATTTTTTCAGTTTCCGGTGGAATTTCACGAAAATTTGGAGACAGAATTAGAGGACATAGCCGCAAGCTTACTGAAACAGTTGCTGATATTTCAGCTTTTTTGCAGGAGAGAATTGCATCTATCAGAATAGTGAAATTGTTTACTCTGGAAAACCATGAACGTCAAACTTTCCGAAAAAAAGTCGGTGAAAATTATCATCATTCAATGCATATTATCCGCACTATGGCCATACTAAGCCCAACAAATGAATTTTTCAATACATTTGTAGCATCTTTACTTGTGGTTTTTACAGGTTATCTTTTTCTTGAAGGCAGTATGACTATCAAGACTATGATTACCTTTTTGATTCTAATTAATTCACTAGCAAAACCAGTTAAAGCGCTTGGCGAAGGGGTTGCAAGATTACAGAAAAACCTGGTTTCTTCCGAACTTATTTTTGAAATGTTTGATCTTAAAAAGGAAGATCCAAAGGGAAGTGAAATAAATATTGAAAAAGGAATAGTTGAATTTCAGAATGTAAGTTTTTCCTATAAAAATGAAATTCCTGCATTAAAGAATATCAGCTTCAAAGTGACGCAAGGAGAAAAGATTGCACTTGTCGGTCCAAGCGGCAGTGGGAAAACCACTTTAATAAATCTTATCCCCCGTTTCTATGAAGTGAATATAGGAGAAATTCTTATTGATAACTTTCCTATAAGTTCAATTAATCTTAAGTTTCTTCGATCACAAATTGCTGCTGTTCCGCAAGAAGTAATGCTTTTCGCAGGAACTATAACTGAGAATATTAAATATGGAAAATTGAATTCCCAGCCTGAAGAAATAATTGAAGCTGCAAGAATGGCAAATGCTCATCAGTTTATTAAAGAGCTTGATCGTGGATATGAAACTGAAGTAGGAGAACGTGGAGTACAGCTTTCAGGCGGACAGCGCCAGCGTATAGCAATTGCACGCGCTATTCTGCGTAATCCGAAGATTCTATTACTTGATGAAGCTACATCCGCCCTCGATAGTGAATCAGAATTAATGGTGCAAGAAGCATTGGATCGTTTAATGGAAGGGCGAACTTCTTTTATTATTGCTCATAGACTATCAACTATTTACAGATGTGATAGAATTTTTGTATTGGAACATGGTTGTATAGTTGAGCAAGGAACACATACCCAACTTTTAAAGAATGAATCAGGTTTGTACAAACGCCTTTACAGCTTGCAGTTATCAGGTCAGGTACAGGGAGGTTAATATTGATTTTTCTTAAAAGCTTTGAGATCATCTCAAGAAAGTTTTTAATTAGGCTTCTCGCTTTTTTTATTAAGCACAATAATTCACTTCCAAAAACTATTGATTTTAACTCGAGCAAAATTCTTTTTATGCGGCAGGATCGAATAGGAGACGTACTTGTCTCAACTCCACTAATAAATTCATTAAAAAAACGGTATCCAAATATAATTATTGATTTCCTGCTTAGTCCAAATAATTACTTTGTTCTGAAATTTGATTCAAGAGTAAGGAAACGATGGGTTTATAAAAAAAATTTATTTAGCCCATTCTCAGTTCTATATGGAATTCGTCGGGAAAAGTATGATTTCGTTGTTGATCTTATGGATAATCCTTCAACGACTTCTACAATTTTTTGCGCAATTTCTGGTGCCCGATGGTCGGTTGGATTAAGTAAAGAGAACACTTATGTTTATGATGTTATCGTTCCACTCCTCTCACGGAAAAATGTACATATTGTAGAACGACTTGGTAAACTTCTTTCAGTTTTTGGTATTAATCCCGATAAAGAGCATTTTCAGTTGCAATATGAAACCGATCCTTCACACCCGAATTTTGCAGAAAAATATTTAAAAGATTATGGAATAGAAAATTACCCGTTGTTTGGAATTAATATTTCTCCTGCTGCCGGAGCGCGTTTTTGGGGAAGAAAAAATTTTGAAAATTTCATATCGGCAGCAATTATTCGTTATCCTGATTTTAAGTATATAATATTATCACAGCCAGCAGACAGAAAAATTGCAGAACAGATTGTCAAACAATTCCCTTCAGTTTTATTATCCCCTGTTACAAATACTTTTGATGAATTTGCTACACTGGTGCAAAAATTAAATATTCTATTAACACCAGACACTTCAACTGTTCATCTTGCAGCAGCATTTAATATTCCTTCAGTTGTTCTATATATACAATCAAACAGTGACATTCGTATTTGGGAACCATATGGATCGCCATGTGAAACGCTTATAACAAGTTTTAATGATCTCTCAACAATACCTCCATCAGATGTACTTAAGGCTATTGAAAGGCTTATTAACAGGAACAAAACAGATTCTGATAATTTCAATTTAATACGAACAAATGTTCAATGAGAAGATTTGTTATTCTTATTGAACAGTTTGCTCGCCGTGCGATTGTATATCCTTTATTACGGATATTCTTTCGGAACACCATACAAGAAGATCAGATTGACCTGTCTTCTGTCAGAAAACTATTAATCCTGCGCTATGATCATATAGGAGATATGATTGTTACTACACCAATCTTTAGAAATCTAAAAAAGCTTTATCCACATTTACAGATTGGAGTTGTAACAAGTGAATTAAATGCAGGTTTAATCCGGTTTGACCACAATGTTGATGATATTTACATTTTATATTCAAATTGGATACGATTGATACAGGAAATCTGGCGGGCAAGAAAAACAAAATATGATGTTGTTCTGAATTTTATTTTTAACAGGACAACAACAGGCGGGATTCTTGCTAATGTCATTTCTCCACACAGCATTAAAATAGGGCAAGGTGATGAAAAGTACCGTTTCTATTTTAACAGGCTGCTGAAGCTTAATAGATCAAATGGACATATGATTAATACTCTTGCTTTAATCATTCAGCACGCATTCGGAATTATTCTTGAAGATAAAGATTTGGAATTTGAGATAAATACAGATCAGTATTCCCGGCAGAAAGTGGATGAATTTCTCAAACAAAAAGAAACCAAAAGAAAAGGCTCTTATAATAGTAAAGCTAAGACTTATATTGTTTTTAATCTTTCCGCAACAAACAAATCCAAAAAAATTTCTTTGAATCAAGCAAAATCTCTCGGACTGCACCTTGGAATGAATCCATCATTTAAAACTATACTAACTTTTGCTCCGACGGATCTAGAAATGAGAGAGACAGCAATGTCCTTATTAGCATCGGAAAAGTGTTTGATATACCCTGATGCAGGAAATGCAACGCTTCTCGAACTTGCATCACTTATTGAAGGTGCCTTGTGTGTTATTACTCCCGATACTTCCATTATTCATTTCGCATCTGCTGCAAAAACCCCTGTGCTTGGCTTTTATTCTCCAATTGAGGAAATGCACGAATGGCTACCTTTCCGGGTTAATCATAATTTGGTAATAGCTGGGGAAGGGAAGCCGGTCTCTTCAATTCCAATTGATATTATGATTTATGAAACTGATTTATTTATTAGTTCTCTTTTTAAAGAATGAAATAGAAAAAGCAAATGAAAATATTAATAGAAACAATTAAGATTTCCGGAATAAATTAATGAAGATTTCAGGGTTCACTATTATTAAGAATGCGATAAAATACGATTTCCCATTCGTTGAATCTGTAAAATCCATCCTGCCTGTTTGCGATGAATTTATAATTACTCATGGAGATAGTGATGATAACACAAAAGAATTAATTGATTCAATCGGTTCAGCAAAAATTAAAGCAGTAAATACTGTTTGGGATTCTAATCTAAGGGAGAATGGATTAATTCTTTCTCAACAGACTGATTTAGCATTATCTCATACAACAGGTGATTGGTGTTTTTATATTCAAGCAGATGAACTTGTGCATGAACAGTATCTTCCGGTAATTAAAAATGCCATGATTGAAAATCTGGATAATAAAAATGTTGAGGGATTATTGTTTAAGTATCTTCATTTCTTTGGAAGTTATGATTATATAACTTCGTCACGGCAATGGTACAGGCATGAGATTAGAATTATAAGAAATAATATAGGTGTACATTCTTATAAAGATGCACAGGGGTTCAGAAGAAACGGTAAGAAATTATTTGTAAAACATGTGGATGCTTATATCTATCATTATGGATGGGTTCGCCCGCCTCAGATTATGCAAAAAAAGATCAGGTACTTTCATTCAATATGGCATAGTGAAGAATGGATAAAAAAAAATGTTCCTCAAGTAAATGAGTTTGATTATTCGCAGACAGATTATCTAAAACCCTTCACTTCTACTCATCCTGAGGTTATGAAAGAGAGAATAAAAAAGCAAAATATTACTTTCAAGTATAACCCATCAAAATTGAAAAAGGGATTTATTAGAACGGCTCTCGATTGGATTGAAAAATGGACAGGATGGAGGATAGGTGAGTATAAAAACCATATAATTATCAAATAGTTTTTGATGTATTCTAGAATAGTTGTCTAAAGAACTATTTTCCCAATAGTTTTGGAATATGGATGTTTGAATAATCTACTTTGCCCAATTGAAGACTACTGTTTTCAGTGCGCATCAAGCCAATTCTCTCCAACTCCTGTATCAACTACAACGGGAACATTTAATGGCAAAGCATTCTCCATTAATTCTTTTATTACTGGACGAAGCTTATCAACTTCATCTTTGTGTGCATCAAAGACTAATTCATCATGAACCTGCAGAACCATTTTTGTTTTTACTTTTCTTTTTTCAAGCTCTCTATGAATATTTATCATTGCAAGCTTTATCATATCTGCAGCAGTTCCCTGAACACGCATATTTATCGCAACTCTCTCTTCAAACTGTTTAACAACCCTGTTGCTGCTATTAATGTTTCTAAGAAATCTCCTTCTCCCAAGAAGAGTTCCAGCATAACCTTTTTCTTTTGCAATCATAACAGAATTATCCATAAATTCTTTAACTCGCCTAAACGTTTTAAAATAAGTAGTAATAATTTCTTTAGCATGGGATTGAGTAACTCCTAATCTTGTCTTTAATCCAAAAGGACCAATGCCATAAAGAATTCCGAAGTTAACTTCTTTAGCTTTTCTTCTCATATCGGGAGTAACATCTTCCGGCTTAACCATAAAGACAAGTGCTGCAGTACTTCTGTGAATATCTTCCTTTTCCTTAAATGCTTTTGAAAGTGCTTCATCGCCTGATATGTGAGCCATAATTCTTAATTCAATCTGGCTGTAATCTGCACTTAAGATTAAATGATCCTTATCTCTCGGTACAAAAGCTTTTCTTATTTCTTTTCCGCGATCAGTTCTTATAGGGATATTCTGAAGATTAGGATCATTGCTGGAAAGTCTTCCGGTTGAAGCAACTGTCTGGTTAAAGCTTGTATGTATCCTTCCGGTTTTATGATTGATAATATTTGGAAGTGCATCAGCATAAGTTGATTTTAATTTTGATATTTGCCTGTACTCAAGCAGCATTTCAATTACTTCGTGTTCGCCTCTTAAATATTCAAGCGATCTCGCATCAGTGGAGAAACCAGTTTTAATTTTCTTTCCTGATTGCAGACCAAGCTTGTTAAAAAGAATTTCCTGCAATTGTTTGGGTGAGTTTATATTGAACTCAACTCCGCATACTTTATAAATCTCACTCGTATAATTATCAAGAAGAATCAGAAGATCATTGCTTAAAATTTTTAACGCATTCGTATCAATCTTTATTCCTTCTCTTTCCATATCTTCAAGAACGGGAATGAGAGGG
>CAYNUV010000083.1:0-9319 GCA_964400245.1 uncultured Ignavibacteriaceae bacterium | reverse complement strand
TGCTTATTAAAATAATTTTTCTATTTGCATTTCTTTTTCTTTTCGAAATCATCTTTGCACAAGTTGAACCTGGTGAGGAAATTCTTGCAAAGATTGGCGACAAAGAAATTTCAGTTGACGAATTCTTGCAAAGAAGTGAACTAACCATCAGGCCAAATAATTTTAAAAATAAGAATACTACACTTAACAATTTAATTTCTGAAAAAATACTCGCAATTGAAGCTGAGAAAAATAATCAGCTCTTACAAAATCAAGCGTTCCAAAGCAGGCTTAAAGGAATTAAAGAACAATTAATGCGTGACAAACTCTATTATGAAGAAGCCTTTGATAAAGTAGAATTAGATACAAATGAAATTAAAAATTCTTTTAGACTTTCTATTAGAGAATATGAGCTTGAGTTTTATACCATCCATAATATAGAACTGATACCACAAATAAAATCTGTAATTGATTCTGTCCCCGAATTAGCAAATGATTTGTTTAAGCAGCTTGAAGAAATAGCAGGCAAAAAACCTTTACACAAAATTAATTACCTGGATCAGGAAGATGAAAAAATTCATATAGCTTTATACACAAGTCTTTTAGATACAGGAACCGTAGTTGGCCCGCTTAAAATTAGTAATGGTGATTATATTCTTATGAAGGTACTAAAATGGGTAGATTATCCGCTTATAAGCGGCGTCGATCAGCGTGAGAGATGGAATAAAGTAAAAGAAAAAATGCATCAAACCAGAGTTGACAAATTATGGTCGTCATATATATCAAATGTTATGAAAGGAAAAAGAATTGAGTTTGATAAAGAGTCATTCAAAATAATATCGGATTTAGGCTTTGAACATTACTTAAAAAATAATCAAACAGATTCTTTAAGCATCAGGATGATGGAAATTCCTTTACCTGAAATGGAAATTAATTTAGACGCTAAGTTTTTTACAATTGATGGCAATGTATGGACAGTAGATGATTTTAAAAATGAACTAATGTCTCATCCTCTTGTTTTTAGAAACAAATTTATGGACAGAAATAAATTTGATGTGCAATTCAAATTAGCTATTGTAGATATGGTACGTGATCATTATTTAACGCAGGAAGCTTACAAAAAATCTTTAAATAATTCAGAAGGCATTAAACAAACAATTGAAATGTGGAGAGATGCATATTTAGCAATTGAATTGAAGAAGGGTGTTGTAAATTCTGCAATGGAGGAGAGAATTAATAATAAAAATGATGATTCGGAAATGCTAAAACACTGGGAATCTTATTTAATTAATTTACAAAAAGAATACAGTAATAAGATTTGGATAAACTACAATGAACTCAGTAAAATATCTTTAACTAAAGTTGATCTTTTTGCATATCGCCCCGGAGTGCCATACCCGGTTCCGGTACCAGGCTTTCCTATGCTTATTACTTCTGAGAATCTTGATTATTCAAAAAGTGGAGAATAACAATAACAATTTTTTTAAAGTTTAATGATAAAATACTTTTTAAATCATATAATAATAAAAAATTCGAGGCAATTATGAAAATAAAAATTTCAATTATGCTGTCGGCACTGATAATATTTACTGTGAGCCATAGTATATTATTTGCTGGTACTACAGGAAAACTTGCAGGAAAGGTAATAGATAAAGAAACAGGTGAACCATTACCATTTGTTAATATTACTCTTGAAGGTACATCTTTAGGAGGCGCGACAGATATTGAGGGATATTATGTTATTCTTAATATTCCACCCGGGAATTATTCCATAAAAGTGCAGTATGTTGGTTACCAGGCTCTTATTATGGAAAATGTACCTGTCTCTGTTGACTTAACCACAACACGTGATTTTGAATTATCTTCAACAGCAGTTGAACTTGAAGTACTTATTGTAACTGCCGAAAGACCTCTTGTAATTAAAGATATGACATCATCTCTTTCAACTATCACTGCAGGTCAAATTGAAAATTTACCTGTTCAGAATATGCAGCAGGTTTTAAGATTAAGTGCTGGTATAATTGAATCTGATGGAAGGCTTCATATTCGTGGTGGCAGAGCAGGCGAAGTAGCTTATTGGATTGATGGTGTTTCTGCTACTGATGTTTATGATGGAAGAATTGGTACAACCGTTGAAAACTCAGCAATCCAGGAACTTCAGGTTATTAGTGGTACTTTCAATGCTGAGTATGGACAAGCTATGTCAGGAGTTGTCAATATTATAACAAAGGAAGGTGGCCAGAATTATACCGGGCAGATAAAAGTTTATGGGGGTGATTATATAAGCAGTGACGACAGGTTTGGTCTTTATAATACTCTTGTTACTGATGCAGACCCTGTTACAGGCCTTACAAGAATTGTTTCAGGCGACAAAGAGCAACCGCTGGAAAGATTAAACCCGATCTACAATGGAGAATTAAGTCTGAGTGGTCCTGTACCTTTATTTGGAAGTAGTTTAACCTTCTTTGCAAATGGACGTTATTTTTATGATGAAGGATACTTTTTTGGTAGAAACTGGTATAGGCCAAATGGTACTCCTGGAGATGGTTCTTTAGTAGCCATGAACCCTAATAAAACAATGTCTGTACAGGGAAAGTTAACTTACCAATTAAGTAATGCTATAAGATTTAGCTACAATCTTTTTTGGACTGACACCGAAAGGGAAAGAAACTATTTTAGATATAACTCACCGGATTACCAGTTTAATGTAAGTGGGACAGCTAATTTTCAGCAGTTCAACGTACATGATTACAAGTATAATCCTTATGGATTACCAAAATATTTTAGTGAAGGATTTACTCATACATTTTCATTAAGCCAGGTTTTATCTTCATCTACTTTTTATGAACTCCGGGCAACAAGGTATTTTTCAAAATCAAAACAATATGTATATGAAGATCCTTTTACTTCTGTAACATATTTAACCCAAACAGACTCTGCTGGAAGGATTACATATGTTCCGGATCCAAATGATCCTGATGGATATATTGATCCTGAATCAATTAACCCACCTATATCATACAGTTTTCTGAACAAAGGTATGGATGTAACAAATACCAGTCGCAGTACAGCATATTGGGTTGGTAAGATTGACTTCACGAGTCAATTGAACGAAACAAATTTGTTTAAAATAGGATCTGAAGCCCGGCTTCATGAGCTAACACTAAACAGTTTTCAAATTGTCTCAAGAACCGATGTAAACGGTCAACCGCTTAATCCATTTCAGCCGGCTATACCTGCTGTGGGCAGCCCCTTCAGACATGATTATGAAAGAAAACCAAGAGAAATTTCTGCATATATCCAGGATAAAATTGAATTTAATGATATTATACTTAACGTGGGTTTAAGATATGATTATTTTGATGCCAACTCCGTCATTCCAACAGATCCAACCGATCCAAACATTTATGCTCCTTTTAAGGATGAACATATTTATAAAGATATAGACCAATTAATAGAGTATACACCCGAAGAACGAAGAGCTTTTATGCATACCAAAGTTGATGCTAAAACATTTTTTAGTCCTCGTCTCGGTATTGCATTCCCGATAACTGATAGAGGTGTAATTCATTTTTCTTATGGTCATTTCTTCCAGATACCGGAATTTCAATATCTCTATGCTAATCCTGATTTTAAAGTTACCAGTGGATCCGGATCAGCGCTTTTTGGAAATGCTGATCTCGAACCTCAAAAAACAGTTCAGTATGAAATAGGTTTGCAGCAGCAGCTTTCAGATGACATTGGAGTTGATTTAACCCTGTTCTATAGAGATGTTCGTGATTGGGTTGGAACAAGCCCCATTATTTCAACCGAATATTCGCCCGGGAAAAAAACAGGTGTAGGGTATTCAAAATTTGAAAATAAAGATTATGAAAATGTAAAGGGAATAACTTTGAAAATTGAGAAACGCTTTACTAACAATTATTCTTTCAGAACTGACTATACTTTTCAATCCGCTGAAGGTACATATTCCGGTCAGGCAGATGCATACAATGCTTCACTTGCTAATCGTTCACCTGTTTTATCACTTCTTCCGATGAACTGGGATCAAAAGCATACATTCAATGCACAATTCATTTATGATATATCCGGCTGGACATTTTCACTTATCGGTAGATACTGGAGTGGGCGCCCTTACACACCTGCTTTTCCATCCGGTGAATCTGTTGGCGGATCTGCTATCTCGGGGTTGACAACTAACAGCGCACGCAGACCGGCTCAGAAAAATATTGATTTAACAATTAGTAAAATGTTTCAATTATTTTCAAATGTAAGATTCGAAGTATTCATGAATGTTTATAACCTGCTTGATCAGAGAGATGAAACCAACGTTTATAATGATACCGGTACTGCAGAATATACTACCAACATCAACCCTTCAATAGTACCTTATAATGTTAACAGGGTAAGTACCGTTGAAGATTATGTGCTTCAGCCGAGCTGGTACACTGCACCACGACAGGTTCATGTTGGGTTCATATTAGGTTTTTAAATAAAATTTAGGAGATAATAGAATGAATAAAATTTTGTTTTCCACTTTAGTAATGATATTCATTATTGGATTTTCTGGTTCATTTCTGAAGGCCCAAATGGCTGGTTTACATGGTGATGATCGTGAAACCAGGATTGGTGTACACGCCGGTAATCAATTCCGGATCAGTATGTTCAATGACGGAACATTCGGTGGAAGAGTTAACAGTAAAGTACATCCGCTGGAAGTTGCTGGTGAATGGCCAATTAATTCTGGTCACTTTTATTTAGTAGATGGAAATCCTTTAGTTCTATCTGAAGTAATAGATAATGCAGGGAATTTAGTACATATTCTCAGTACTAATAAAAGTGTTAATATTTCTCAAACCCGTGGTCCCAGGGATCCGGTGAGTCTTGAATGGTGGACATTCTTGCCATTATCAGGTTTTGCCGCTTTAAATAATGATAGAATTGCAATGGCAAAAGGTGGGTTTGAATGGTCAAATTCTTGGCCTGCTCGCTGGCCTGATATTGCCGACCCGAATAATCCTTTATACTCTTCTGACGGTTGGGCTGGTTCCTGGAATGGTTATTTTGGGAAGAATGTATTTAATGCGGATGAGGAAAGTTATTTTGTAGCGGATGATTATAATAATAAGATGGCAATATTCTACCCTGATTCAAATGATTTGAGCAGGAGAGGATTGGGATTGAGAATGTATGTTCGGGGATTTCAATGGGCAAAAGCTGCAGTTGAAGATGGTATCTTTATTCTGTATGATTTGCAAAATATCGGAACATCTTTGCAAGATAAAATGGTATTTGGTTTTAAAATTGGTAATAATATGGGAGAATCAACTCAAGGACCTGATGCCGGAGATGACAATGCAGCATATAACAGAGAGGAAGCTATAGCATATATGTGGGATAATGACGATTTGGGTGCCGGTAATTGGAGTCCAGTCGGATATATGGGTGGTGCTTTCTTAGAGAGTCCGGGTAATCCTTATGACGGTATTGATAATGATAATGATGGGCAATTGGGAAATGGTGGAACTATTTCCATATCAATGTTCCAACCAAAAACTATAACTCTTGATGAGCCGATTGTAGTAATTAATTATGATAATTTTGAACGAACTGGTACAACATTGAGAGCTGCTTTACTTGCAGCAGGTAAGGGTGAAAATGATACTCTTGAAATTGTTTACAATGGAAGAATTTTACCTGAGACACGTTTCTGGGCCGGGAAAGTTTTAGATTATAACGGCCTGTCGGAAATTGGAGATAATCTTGTTGATGATAATCTTAATGGCTTAATCGATGAAAACAGGGGACAGGAAGATGACTCAGGTATTATCACATATCTATATTTAGGATATAAATTTATAGACTATTTTACCGGCATCGTTAGTGATAATCTTTTAATAGACGAACGTCGCGATGATGGAATTGATAATGATGGGGATTGGGTTGCGCTTTTTGATGATGTAGGTGCAGATGGAATAGCCCCTGGAGCTTTAGGTTATCCCGGACCCGACTTAGGGGAAGGGGATGGAGAAGAAACAGCGGGAGAACCCCATTTCGATAAAACGGATATTGATGAAACAGATATGCTGGGACTTACCAGTTTTTACTTATATGATTGGGGTAATGTTTTTCAATATGATCCTGAGATGATGTGGAACGGACTTGCACCGGGATTTTTCAATTATACATTTGCTACAGCTAATGTCGAATTGTTATATGGGTCAGGATATTTTCCAATAGTACCCGGGCAAATCGAAAGATTTTCTATGGCAATACTGTGTGGAAATGGCAGTGTAAGTGATGGTACGGGTTTGGCAGATTTAATTAGAAATAAAGGATATTTTGCAAAAGCATATAATCAAAATTATAATTTTTCAAAAGCTCCTTTTATTCCAACTGTAAGAGCTGTTACAGGAGATAATAAAGTAACATTATTCTGGGATGATTTTGCTGAATCATCTGTTGATCCAATTAGTGGAGCAGATTTCGAAGGATACAAGATTTATCGTTCAACTGATCCAGGCTTTAATGATGCAGCACCTATTACAGATGCATATGGCAGCGTTATATTCAGAACACCAATAGCACAGTTTGATCTTGAAAACGAACATTCGGGACTTGCACCTGTTCCTACCCAGGGAGTACATTTTTACCTGGGGAACAATACCGGCTTAAGACATTTTTGGACAGACACAACAGCCATAAATGGATTCACATATTATTATGCAGTTACCTCTTATGACCATGGTGACCCTGCCCTCGGAATTGATCCATCTGAGTGTACTAAATATGTTGCTCTTCAATCAACAGGTGAGATTGAAAGTGGAACCAATGTTAAAGTTGTAAGGCCTGAAGCACCGGCAGGTGGGTACGTTCCTCCAAAAGTTAATGGTATAAGTGGTTCGGGTATTATTCCTCCAGGTGAAGGGAATACCGGGGATGGGAACGTAAATTTTGAAATTATCGATCCTACCTTAATCCAGAACAATCACACATATCAAATTTCATTCAAAGAATCGTTAGTGGGTACTGGTACATCTTTAACAAAATTAACCGGAAGTTTTACTTTATTTGATGCAACTTCGGGTGATACATTATTAGCTGACAGTCCTCTGATTGCAGATGTTGAAGGGTTGCCAATAATTGATGGTTTCCAGTTATCATTTCCTGGTAATCCTGATTCATTAAAACTTAACACAGAAACTTCCGGATGGAACGAAACAGGAATTCCTAATTTCAGTTTTACTGCATATGCTGCTACTGGTAATCCGCCGGTTGAATTATTTCCTGCTGATTTTGATATTATTTTTAGTGAAGTAGTAGCAGATACATCAAAACCATTCTGGAGAGGTACAACCCTAACTCCTGAAAGGCCGGTTAATTTTACTATTAATAATAAAATAACAAATCAAAAAGTTGATTTTGCCTTTAGAGAAATAGATACAGTAAGAGGTGGTCGTGGAGTATTTTCATGGGGAGGTCCTTCAGGGCGAAGCAGTGATGATATAATCATTTTAACAAAGCATCCTCAGGCAGATACACTAATAGCAAGTTGGTGGGCAAGATTCAGTATTCCAGCAGGAAATAATCCGGATACAATTGTACCTGGACTAGGCGATACTCTTAAACTCAATATTAGGAAGCCATTCCTTGCTCACGATAGATTTGACTTCACAACTCTTAAACAAACGGTAGATAACGAATTAGCAAAGACTGATCTGGATAAAATTAGAGTAGTTCCCAATCCATACATTGTTACAAATTCTTGGGAACCAAGAAATCCCTATTCCGATGGGCGAGGAGAAAGAGCACTTCATTTTACTCATCTTCCGCCGGAATGTACAATAAGAATATTTAATGTAAGAGGTCAATTAGTTCAGACACTTGAACATAATGTATCTATAAATGATGGAACGGAAATATGGAATATGCTAACTAAGGATAATCTCGAGATATCCTATGGGATTTATATATATCATATAGATGCACCCGGTGTAGGTGAGAAAATCGGAAAATTTGTTGTTATTAAATAAAGGAGAAATTTCATGAATTTGTTAAATAATTTATTAAATCACATCTCCAGATCAATACGACAAAAAAATGGAGTAATGAAAATGAAAAATTATATTCTATTAATTCTGGGAGTGTTGTTTATTTTTAGTTCACAAAATTATGCCCAGGGAGTGACAAAAACCGGAACTACGGCAGGCAGTTTTTTAGCAATAGATGTTGGTCCACGGGCAACTGCTATGGGTGGTGCTTATGTATCAGTTGCTAATGATGTAACAGCAATGTACTGGAACCCGGCCGGGATAACTAAATTAAATGATTTTGAAGCAACATTTACAAATACACAGTGGATTGCCGACTTATCATTTAATTATGCCGGTTTGGTATTAGCTCTTGAAGACTTTGGTTTTATTGGTATTAACGCTACTTTCCTTACAATGGATGATATGGAAAGAACAACCATTTCTGATCCGGATGGTACAGGAGAGTTTTTTGATGCAGGAATGTATGCCATTGGATTAAGTTATGCACGTAATTTAACTGAGCAGTTTTCAATCGGGTTTAATGTAAAATATATTAATGAAAGATATTATCACAGTAGTGCAAGTGGATTTGCTCTTGATGTTGGTGCTCTCTTTAATACAGGATTTAACGGCTTAAACCTTGGAATGAGCATTGCAAATTATGGAACGAAAATGCAATTAGATGGTCGGGATATGCAAATCCAGGTAGACGTTGATCCTAATGTTTCAGGTAATGATCCCAATAGAAATGCGAAATTAACAACCGATGAATTTGAGTTACCTTTGATGTTCAGAGTCGGCGCATCAATGGATATACTTAAAGGTTTGGGTAACAGCAACCTTATATTATCGGTAGATGCACTGCATCCAAGTGATGATGTAGAATATGTAAATGTTGGAGGGGAGTACGTTTTTTACAATATGTTTTCATTAAGAGCAGGGTATAAAGAACTCTTTAATGAAGACACAGAACAAGGATTTAATTTTGGTGGTGGAGTCCGATACAATTTACCGCAAACAACAACTATATTTTCTTTTGATTACTCGTATATTGATTTTGGCTTGCTTAATGCTATTCATACTTTTAGCGTTACTTTAGGACTTTGATATGATTTGTTAGAATTAAAAGATTAGCCTGCTTCAAAAAAGCAGGCTAATCTTATTGTACTAATGATTAATTGCAAACATAAAGGGAGAGTTGTCTATCCTAAATTTTTATTGATTTTCCGGTCATCAAATAATATTTTAATTGTTTAAATATAAATGAATGGTTATAATAGGTGTTTTCTATTAAAGTACCTGAGAAC
>CAYNUV010000082.1:0-9320 GCA_964400245.1 uncultured Ignavibacteriaceae bacterium | reverse complement strand
ATCCTTCCCTATGCCAGGGTTTGATTCCTTCATCCCTGAGAGACTTATCAACTTCATCTGCAATTGCTTTTACCTGTGTATTGGAATCCGCAGAACAGATTACAAAATAATCTGTAAAAGAAACGATCTCCCGCAGATCAAGTATTCTTACATCATATCCTTTTTTGTTAAAGATTAATTCAGCAATATTATTTGCAAGTAGAGTTGATTCCAAAAATTCCTCTTAATTGTTATATGGATTTAAGCGATTAAAATCTTTCCCGATTATCAATGAAACATCGAGGAAGTAATCATTGTTTATTTGTTGAATAACATTCTTTGCATCTATTCCTAAAGCTTCTGCGACACGTAAAGCATTATTTTTATTTCCTGTCCTGTCAACAACAAGCGTATTATCAATACCAAAAGATTTGTAATTACCAACTTGTACAACATCAAAATTATTTTGCCTTAAGTAGTTGGTAAACTTTTCAGCAACTCCTGAAATTCCGCACCCGTTCATTACTTCAAGCTGAATAATCCTTGGTGATTTATTTTCATCTTCTTCATCATCACCTGAAGCTAGAGCAGAAATTTTTGTGAACAACGAATAGGACAAAAAAATTATAAGTCCTGCAAGAAGAACTATAATTATGTTCAGAAAAATATTAGATGCTTTACCGGTTGAATTTTTAGCGGACTGTTTATCGGATGGAATTCTTTCCTTCACTTATTTACAATCACCTGAAGATTTATTCTCATTCATCAATATCCAAAGAATGGATCATTGTACCTGCTGAACATAGAGCCGCCATAAAAATCGGAATAAGGAGAATAATAGTTGTATGGGAGTCTCCTGTATTGTAAAGAAATTTGAAAATCATCCCATGGTTTGTAATTAACTGCTGCTCTGCTTAAATAAATTCCGTTGAGACTGTTCTGAAAATCCCGACCTAAGGTGCTATATGGAGAATTAATTAAGCTGATATCTGCCTGAACATTCAGGTTGTCTGCAAAGTTATAAAGCATGCTGTTTGTATAAACGCCAAGAGCAATACCATTATTTCCAAAGGAAGAATAAGACATACTAAACTGATGATTCATATGAAAATTTTCAGAGTTCAAAAATCCAAATAAATTATTTGAAGAATAAGAATTATCTATTATTCCATCTTTAATACTTTCTTTCGGAAAGCCGGAGTCTTTGACCTGGGCAAATCCAACTGCGTAAAATCCTAAAACCAATATCAAAACAAGCTTTTTCATAATTCATCCTTTGAATTTGATAGGAATTTTAACTAAAAGCGTGGATAAAGTCAATGAGAAAAAAGCATCTGCTTATTATGAAGGAATCAAAACAAATAAAAAATTAAATTAAAACAGGATTGATAATTCAAATATCTGTTATATATTTGTACCACCAATTATGAAAACAAAGACTGAGTCATATTATTTAATTCACCTTACCAATTGGGCTTGGTGATTTAATAATTTTAAATGACTCAGTGACATAGAGAAAATATTAAGACGAAACCCTTCTCATATTACTGAGAAGGGTTTTTTTTTGAATCACTACTCCTTTCCCTCTCCTTTATAAGGAGAGGGTTAGGGTGAGGTTAAAAACTAATAAAATATGAACATAGATCAATTTAAAGAGCTTGCAAAAAATTATAACCTGATTCCTGTTTATGAAATTATTACAGCGGATCTGCTAACCCCCGTTCTTGCTTATTTAAAGATAAGGGAGATGAGCAGATATAATTTCTTGTTGGAATCTGTTGAAGGAACTACAGCAGGTTTGGCAAGATATTCATTTATCGGTTCCGAGCCCGATATTATTTTTTCAAACAAGGGATTAAAACTAAAGGAAACCTTAAACGGTAAATCGGAAGAGTCTGATTGTTCAATTTTTGAATATCTTAGGAAGGGAATAAAAAAATATAAACAACCAGCATTGGATGAATTGCCTGTCTTTAGCGGAGGTCTGGTTGGATTTCTTGGATATGAAAATATATCTCTTGTTGAGAGGGTAATTAAGTTTAATACTGAACCTTTTAACTCACCTGATTCAATCTTTGGAATCTACAAAACAATCCTTGCTTTCGATCATTACAAACACCAGATAATTCTTATTTCAAATGCAGATCCCACAAAGGATAAAGACATTGAACATTCCTTTCATCAGGCAAAGGAAAAAATTAAAAAGCTTAAAGCTTATTTAAAAAAATCAATTTCATTTTCCTCAGACTTTAAACTCAAGAGTGACATTGTTCAGGATTTTAATACCGATGAATTCTTCAAACAGGTAGAAGCCGGGAAACAAAATATTCTTGAAGGTGATATTTTTCAGATTGTTTTATCAAAAAGATTTTCTGCAGATTATGAAGGCGATATGTTCAATGTTTACCGCGCGTTAAGAATAATTAATCCTTCTCCTTACATGTATTATCTCGAGTTTGGAGATGAAATGAAAATTGCCGGAACTTCGCCTGAAGATCTTTTAAAAGTTAAAAACAGGAAAGCCACTGTCCTTCCAATTGCCGGAACGAGAAGAAGAGGAAATAATTCTGCAGAAGACAAGCATCTTGAAGAGAATCTTATAAATGATCCTAAAGAACTTGCCGAACATACAATGCTTCTTGATCTTGGAAGAAATGATCTTGGAAGAGTTTGTGAGTACGGAACGGTTAAAGTTGCAGAGCAAATGCAGGTTCACCGGTATTCCCATGTAATGCACCTCGTATCAAAAGTTGAAGGCAAACTTGCTGAAGATAAAGACTCTGTTGATGCATTGATGTCCTGCTTCCCTGCCGGAACTGTAACAGGTGCACCAAAAATAAGAGCTATTCAATTAATAAATGATTATGAGAAACTTGAAAGAAATGTTTATGCCGGGTCAGTTGGATATTTTGATTTCTCAGGCAACCTTGATATGTGCATAACAATAAGAACTCTCTTTTCAAAAGGAAATACTGTTTACTGGCAGGCAGGTGCCGGAATTGTTGCAGACAGCAAACCGGAACTTGAAGCAAAAGAAATAAAAAATAAATCCGCAGTTATGATAAATGCATTAAAATATGCTGAGGTTATTGATGAAGATCCTGGTAATTGATAATTACGATTCATTTACATATAACCTGGTGCAACTTCTCGGCAGGTTCGATCAGGAATTAATTGTAAAAAGAAATGATGAGATAACTGAAAATGAAATTGCTGAAATGAAGCCTAATAAAATTTTAATCTCTCCAGGCCCTGGTAAACCCGAGGATTCTAATATCACTTTAACCGCAATAGAAAAATTTGGAAAAGAAATTCCGGTACTGGGTGTTTGTCTCGGTCATCAGGCGATTGGAATTGTCTTTGGCGGAAAGGTTATAAAAGCTCCAATACTTATGCATGGAAAAATTTCTTTAATCAAGCATGATGGCAAAACAATCTTTAAAAATATCCCGCAAAATTTTGAAGCTACAAGATATCATTCCCTGATCATTGATAAAGAAACAATTTCAGATTCACTTGAAATTTCTGCTGAGACTTCTGAAGGAACAATAATGGGAGTGCGTCATAAACAATTTCCAATTGAAGGAATTCAGTTTCATCCGGAATCAATTTTGACAAATGAAGGATATAACTTAATTAAAAACTGGTTAAGCTTATGAAAAATTATATTACAAAGCTTCTCGACAAAGAAGATTTGTCTATTGATGAATCTTATAATGCTATGAATATGATAATGAGCGGAAGTGTTGATAATTCAAATCTTGCGGGATTTTTAATTGCACTAAAATCAAAAGGTGAATCTCCTGAAGAAGTTGCAGGATTTGTAAAAGCAATGAGAGACAACTGCATAAAAGTAAAATCTCCTGAAGGAGTTGTAATTGATGTTTGTGGAACTGGTGGAGATAATTCGGGAACTTTCAATATTTCAACAGCAGTTTCATTTGTTGTTGCAGGCACAGGAATTAAAGTTGCGAAACATGGGAACAGGTCTATTTCAAGTAAATGCGGCAGTGCTGATGTTCTTACTCAACTTGGTGTAAATATTAATTTAACTAAAGAACAATCAGAAGAAGCATTAGAAAAAGTTGGCATTACATTTTTATTTGCACCTCTTTATCATCCTGCTATGAAGCATGCAGCACAAGTTAGAAAAGAACTGGGAATTAAAACTGTATTTAATATGCTGGGACCACTTACAAACCCGGCAGGAGTAAAAAGACAAATCATAGGAACCTTTAGCATAAAAGCCGCGGAAACTATGTCTGCTGCAGCAAAATATCTTGAACATGAAAAAGTTTGTTTCATCTGCAGTAATGATAAATTTGATGAGATACATTTGGGAGATGAAACTTCAGTATTTGAATTCAATGGAAACAAAGAAACAGCAAAGTATAATCTTAATAATGAAATCTTTGGTTATGTAAAAACAAAATACGATGATATCAAAGGCGACTCGGTCGAAAGAAATGCGGAAATAATTCTCGATGTGCTTGAAAAGAAAATTAAAGGCCCGGCTTACTATACTGTTGCTGCAAACGCTGCGCTTGCTCTTTATGTTGCAGGATATTCAGATGACCTTATGAAATGTGCTAATGTTGCTGAGGAATCTATTCTGAGTGGTGAAGCATATTCAAAATTAATTGAGTTGAAAAAATTCAGTTCATCTTTCAGTTCTTAAATGAATATTCTTGAAGAAATAATCGAATACAAAAAAGAAGAAGTTAAGAAACTCAAGCAAAAATATTCTCTTAACTCTTTTAAAGAAGTGGAATTCTTTGAAAGATATTCTTTGAGATTGAGAAGTTTTCTCCCTGAAAATTCTTTAGGAATTATTGCAGAAATAAAAAAAGCCAGTCCTTCTAAAGGAATCATTAAGGAAGAATTCGATCATTTAAAGATTGCAGATACTTATTTCTCAGAAGATGTCATGGCAGTTTCTATCCTTACAGACGAGAATTTCTTTAAGGGAAATATTAATTACCTTAAAGAGATAGCTGTAATAAAGCATTGCCCGTTGCTGAGAAAAGATTTTATTATTGATGAATACCAGGTTTTTGAATCTAAGGCTTTTGGTGCAGATATAATCCTTTTAATAAGTGAAGTCCTTTCCAAAAACCAGATTGGAGAGCTTAGCTATGCAGCAAATGAACTTGGAATGGATGTCCTTCTTGAGCTTCACTCAAAAGAGCAATTGCCCAAAATTAATTTTGAGTTGAATGACATAATTGGTATAAACAATAGGAACCTTGAGGATTTTTCAGTTATCCTTGAAACGACAAAACAAATCGCTGCTGAAATTCCTGATGAAGTTTTAATTATTTCTGAAAGCGGAATTAGCAAGAAAGAGGATATTGATTTTCTGAAAGCAACAAAAGCAAAAGCAGTTCTTGTTGGAGAACATTTAATGGCTTCTAAAAATATTAAAGAAAGTCTGAAACAACTTAAAGAATGGTGCGAATTTGAAAGTTAAAATTTGCGGGATAACAAATACTGACGATGCGTTGTTCTGTGAAAAGATTGGAGCTAATGCACTTGGCTTTGTCTTTTATGAAAAGAGTAAAAGATTTATTAGCCCTGATGAAGCTGCAAAAATAATTTCAAAGTTGTCACCATTTACTACTAAGGTTGGAGTCTTTGTGAATAACTCGACTCAGGAAGTGAATAAGGTTGCCGGTAAAATAAAATTAAACGCTGTTCAATTACATGGTGATGAAACACCGGAAGGAGTTTCTGAAATTGATTTTCCTGTTATTAAAAGTTTTAGAATAAATGAACTGTTTGATTTCCAGACCTTGAATTTCTATAAAAATGTTTCATTCCTTCTGGACTCATATTCTAAAAATGAATATGGAGGTACAGGCAATAAATTTAACTGGCATCTTATACCAAATGATCTTAATGGAAATTTTATACTTGCCGGCGGAATATCAATTGAAAATATTGAGGAAATATTCAATAAAGTAAAACCTAAAGCAATCGATGTTTCCTCCTCTCTCGAAAAGTCCGAAGGAGTAAAAGATTATAAAAAAGTAAAAGATTTTTTTAATAAGACAAATTCACTTAGGAGCTAATAATGTTGATATTGATGAAACTCAGCTCACCAAGAGAGCACATTGATCTGGTGAAAGAAAAAATCAAATCAAAGAATTGTACACCTCATGAAATTCCAGGTTCTGTAAAACTTGCAATTGGTATTACAGGTCCATCAACCAAGCTTTCCGAAGAAGACTTTCTTGCGATGGATTCTGTTGATGAGGTTGTACGAGTTTCTAAACCTTACAAGCTTGTAAGCCGGGAGATGAAACCGGACGACACAATAATAAAATTTAATAATACTTCAGTGGGAGGTGAAAATCTTACCATTATTGCAGGCCCTTGTTCTGTTGAGAGCAGAGAACAAATATTTGATATTGCAGGTGAACTTAAAGAAATGGGTGTTAAATTCCTGCGAGCTGGTGCTTATAAACCGAGATCCAGTCCTTATTCATTCCAGGGATTAAAAGAAAAAGGACTCGAATATCTTTCGGAAGTTAAAAAGGAACTCGGCTTATTAATAGTTACAGAAGCTAAAGATACATCAACACTTCCAATGATCTCTGAAATTGCGGATGTAATTCAAATCGGTGCAAGGAATATGCAGAACTTTTCTTTACTTGAAGCTGTTGGGCAATTGCCAAATGTTATTCTTCTTAAGAGAGGTTTGGCAGCAACGATTGAAGACCTGCTTATGAGCGCTGAATATATTTTATCGCAAGGAAATTACAATGTTATTCTTTGTGAAAGAGGAATAAGAACATTTGAAACATACACGAGAAATACTCTCGACCTTAACGCAGTTCCTGTCATCAAAAAAAATTCTCATCTGCCGATAATTGTTGATCCTTCTCATGGTATTGGGATTTGGGATAAAGTTCCTGCAATGGCAATGGGTGCAATTGCCTGTGGTGCAGATGGTGTAATGATTGAAGTTCACAATAGACCTGAGAAAGCTTTATCGGATGGATTTCAATCACTAACTCCGGCAAATTTCAAAATATTGCTTAACAAGCTTGAACAGTTAGCTCCAATAGTTAACAAGAAAGTGGATTTGAATGTCGCAATTGCATAATTACAATCTCCCTGATCCATCAGGAAAGTTTGGGAAGTATGGCGGAAAATTTGTTCCCGAAACTCTCATCACTCCTTTAAAAGAACTGGAAGAGATTTATTCTTCTTTAAAAAATGATAAAACATTTATCGAAGAATTAAACAAGCTTCATAAAGATTATACAGGAAGGCCTACTCCTCTTACTTTTGCCGAGAATCTAACAAATCATTATGGCAAAGCAAAAATTTACTTAAAGAGAGAAGATCTTTGCCACACAGGCGCTCATAAAATAAATAATGCCCTTGGACAAATTCTTCTTGCAAAAAAACTCGGTAAGACAAGAATAATTGCTGAAACCGGAGCCGGGCAGCATGGAGTTGCAACAGCTACTGTTTGTGCAAAATTCGGATTAAATTGTGTAGTGTATATGGGTGAAGTTGATATGGAGAGACAAAGCTTAAATGTTTTCAGAATGAAGTTGCTTGGCGCAGAAGTTAAACCTGTTATTTCCGGCAGCAAGACTCTTAAGGATGCAACGAATGAGGCAATAAGAGACTGGGTTACAAATGTTAGCGATACTCATTACATAATTGGTTCCGTTGTTGGTCCTCATCCTTATCCAATGATTGTAAGAGATTTTCAATCTGTCATTGGAAAGGAAACAAAAGAACAGATTCTTGAAAAAGAAAATAGACTGCCTGATTATATTGTTGCTTGTATCGGAGGCGGAAGTAATGCAATTGGAATATTCTATCCGTTTGTTAATACGAATGTCAAGTTGATTGGTGTTGAAGCTGCTGGTTTCGGTCTAGATACAAAAAAACATAGTGCAACTTTAACAAAAGGCAGAGAAGGAATTTTTCATGGAATGAAAACCTATCTTCTCCAGGATGACGAAGGACAGGTTAGTGAAGTTCATTCGATCTCCGCAGGATTAGATTATCCTGGAGTTGGACCGGAACATAGTTATTTAAAAGATGATAACAGAGTAGATTATAATTCAATTACTGATGATGAAGCATTATCAGGAGCAAAATTACTTTCAGAGTTGGAAGGAATAATTCCGGCACTTGAAACAGCTCATGCAATTGCTTATTTAAAATACCTAATGCCGAAAACTAAAAAAGATGAAATAGTTGTTTTGAATTTAAGCGGAAGAGGTGATAAAGATTTGAATACGATAAGAGAGAATTTGTCTTTATAAGTCTTTTTCAGATATTCATGCTGAACTTGTTTCAGCATCTTAAACAATAAATCAACCATGGATTCCGAAACAAGCCTGCCTGCCGGCAAGGCAGCTTCGGAATGACAATTGGATTTGAATAAAGAAGGAATATAAATTGTCATTAATTTCAGATTATATAAAAAAGAAAAATGATGCTGGTGAGAAAGTACTTTCTATTTTTCTCACAAGCGGATTTCCAGATAAGAAAAACTTTGTAAAGCTTTCTTTAGATATTCTTCATGCCGGAGCAGATTTATTAGAGATTGGTTTTCCGTTCAGCGATCCTCTTGCTGATGGGCCAATTATACAGGCTTCATCACAGGAAGCACTTAAGAATGGAATAAATCTTTTTACTACTTTTCAATATGTTAAAGAGATAAGAAAGAATACTGATAGACCGTTGATACTTATGGGTTATGCAAATCCTGTTTTAAGCTATGGACTAAAAAGATTTGCAGATGATATAAACGACTCATGTGCAAATGGAGTTATAATCCCCGATGTGCCGATTGACGAGTTTGATAATTTCTTTAATAACAGTTTTGATGGAATAGATAAAATTCTACTAATAACCCCGACAACAAATGAAGAACGTGTAAAAGAGATTGATAAAAAAAGCAGCGGGTTTGTTTATTGTGTAAGTGTCAGCGGAACAACAGGATTGCATAACACAAATAAAAGTCTAGAGTTCATTAAGAAAAACCAGAAGCTTGTAACAAAAAATAAAATGCTTGTGGGATTTGGAATATCAAATGAAGAAGATGTAAAAAGTTATTCTCCTTATTGTGATGGGGTGATAGTAGGCAGTGCAGTAATTAAATCACTTATGAATGATGATAAAAATTATAACCAAACAATTGAAATTGTTAGAAGATTAAAAGACTCAACTAAAAATATTATTTAACTCTTACAATCATCTCAATTTCCACAGCAGCATCAAGCGGTAACCCATTAACCCCAACAGCGCTTCGCGCATGCTTTCCTTTTTCTCCAAATATTTTCTCTAATAATTCTGAGACGCCGTTAGCA
>CAYNUV010000081.1:0-9355 GCA_964400245.1 uncultured Ignavibacteriaceae bacterium | reverse complement strand
TCTCATTGGGGAACCAATTATTATAAATACAGGTGTCCCCGCTTTATTATGCAAGGAAACATTTCCTAAAGTTTTAAGAAATGATTCTTCATCTACCCCATTTCGGATTAATTCTGATCTTAAATGATTAAGAGTAAATGGATATTCAAAAGGCATGCTATTCTTCATCAACAGAACAGCACCGTAATAAATATTCTTTTTCAATTGTACCTGCCATTCTGAAATGACAAAACAATTTTGGTTTAGCTTATTTAATACACAGGCTCCCAGCCAATATTGTCCATCAAACTTTGGCGTATCAGAATTCGGAATTACTATAGGAACATTTTCTTTCATTATATATGCTACAGGGGGATGAAGGGGGGCATCAAGAGAATCTAATTCTCCTAAAGCTGCTTTCTTTAACCATAAAAGTAATCTGTCCACAAATCCAAACATCCCATCAGAAGGATCATAATCAGACTCAACAGATTGGTATAAACATATGTCCTTTCCCCATTGAACATGAGGTTTCCCCAAGTATCGGAAATCAGAGAAACTAACTTTTGGTAATTCAAATGGAAAGGTTTTATGTATATAAATATGTAATCTCTCTCTGGGTCTAAAGATGAAGCCTGCTGGTTTTTTATGTATACCTTTAGTATTTAAAGATATATCAATGATTATATACTGTTCATTTTGGTCACACGCATTATAACCAAGAATTTCAATGTCATCACCGGATTCGGATTCGATTGACTTCAACTGAGCTAAAGCAAGCCTTTGACCATCGCTAAGATTCATGAAGACCAAATCCTGTTCTTGAAGTAGGCGGTTCATGTTCTCCTCTTGCTGCTGTAATTGCAGCACCTATTTTATCGGTATAAGATTTTTTCTTTCCGGTTGGTTCAACGTATGTAAAACCTCCTTCTGACAATTCAAAAATAACCGGTTCAGGATTTTGTTCATTTGGATGTTCCTGAGTACAAATAAATTCGTTAGGAACAATTTCTTCATATCTTGCTTTGGCTATTGCATATGGTGGATTATCTCCGGGTTCATTTTTTTCAGGAATTGGTTCTGAACTTGAGATTATATAACCAATTTCTCCAGCAGCTTTTTTAATATCATCTAAAATATCTTGCTTTAATTCATCCTCTCCTTTATCATTCTTCTGATACATAACTGACTTAGAGCAATGGTGAGGGGCAAGAAATACATCCCATGCAACATTTTCAATCGAGTAGTTAAATATTTTCCGCAGTGTAGGATATGATAAATCACCAAGAAGTAACGTTTTTCCTTCAGTAGAATTCCTTTTAATAGTTACCTGTAATGCAAGGCTTGTTTCATTTCTATCACCCGCAGAATCATCTTTAAATGGAGCTTGAATAAATGCATTAAACTTCCCCGAAAAATCAATTCCATTTAGTCTAGTAACTGAATTACCCGGGATTGAAAATGCTGAGAGAGGAAATCCTTGATATTTTTCGTCAGTTAAAATTTTATCAAACCCCACTAATCTTATTCTATCTCCATCAGAAACATTCCCATTATTTTCAATCATTCTCTTTGCTCTTCTGTGGGCTTCTCTCCTGAATGCTTGGGCATCTTCACAAAGTTCTATATTATTTTCTCTATAAATTCTGGGGGTATGCCAGATTTCTCCTATATTGATCTTAGAGAGTAGGTCTCTAAAACCTTGTGTATGATCCTTATCTGGGTGAGTTAAGATAAAGGTAGTTAGAAATGGTTTACCATCTTTCTTAGGTAGAATTTTAATTAGTTCATCTATAACTGCTAAATGCGGATCTGTTTTGTCTTCACTTTTTTCCATATGATGAAGATCTATTTGTACAATAGTATTTTTATCTATACATATTGTTGTGCTATCTCCACAACCAACAGGCCAAAATACTATTCCGGTTTCAGGTAATTGGATGGACATGTTATTATCCTTTCTTTTTATTTATTAAAAACCAATATGACAGAAGTTCGTTCTCAATCTCTTTATAGTTTGGAAACTTTTCAGAAATCAAAGACCAGTATTTATGAGTATGCTTTCTTTCAATCAGATGTATCAGTTCGTGAAAAACTACATAGCTGAAATGATGATCAGGCAGGAAAGCCAGCATCTTATTAAAAGTAAGACTGCCTTGTGAACTGCAGCTACCCCATTTGGATATCAAATTTCTAAGAACAATCCTTTTAACGGCTATACCGTATTCAGAAGAATATTTATTTATAAGTTTAGTAATGAGATCTTTTACTTCTTCCTGCTTCCGGGAATGAAGTTTAATCTTATCAGCATGTTTTAAAGCTTTATTTATCTCATTCTTCTTTTCAGTAATCCAGTCTTCATATTTATCCATTATAGGATGATACTGCATATTCATCGGGAGGATAAAATGAAGCTGCCCTGTCCGTAACTCAATACGTGGATATTTTATATCTCTATTTTCTACCTTCATAGTCAATTAACTGTTCTCCAATACTTTTGTGAATTGAATTAATCTTTTCAAGATCCATAGGATATTTGGTGCGTACATTTATAAAAAGAAACTGGCGTAACTTCGTCTCAACTGATTTTTTAAGCTCAGCGTTTTTGGTCCAACCAGGAATTTTTATCTGTTCGAGTTCATCAAATAGGTTTCTAATCTGAGTAATTAATTCCTCATCATTTTCTTTTATACCAAGCTGATTTTTTAATATCAGCCAGGCTGCCATCTCTTCATCAGAAAGATTGAATTCATCTTTCTTTTTCTTAACATCATTTATTTCATTAATAATCTGCTCAGCTTCTTCAAGCTGTTCAGTTACATCTTCATTCCTTCTTATTCTTTCACGCCATTCTTTAACTAGCTTTTCAACTTTTTCAATCAGGGATTCATAAATCGGGTTTTTATGCTGATCTACAAGAACAAACTTATTCAGAGCAAAAACAAAGTTAGAAGCTTTATACTCTTTACTTGCAGCTTCTTCAGATATCCGTTTTACAAAATCTTCATCAATGCTGTTCTGCAGAGGGAGCCTGTATATCTTTTCAACTTCAGCTTCCTGGTGAATCATATCAATAGTCTTCTTATAGAAGTTTCTTACATAGCGCTCATACTCTTCATCTTTAACAACAACTTTTATATAATATGAATAAACAGCCGTAAGCCACTTATATTCTTTAAGGTTTTCTATCTTTACTTTACTGCTGCCAAGAAGTTCATAGATGCGGCGCAGTTCTTTATACAGATTGACAAACTCAAGCTCTTTTGATTTATCTGATGTAATGATTTGTATAGTAGTTGTTAGCGTCTCTTTATCATAATCCCTGTTTACACCTGTGAAGATATTACTAAGCTTATTAATACGATCATCAAAATCAGATGCGAGTTTATCTTTATTGATGACTGCATTAATTATATCTTCACGCTCATAAATCTCGAATGCCTTCTCTATCCGGTTGAATATGCCGACATAATCTATTATCAGCCCGGCTTCCTTTTCTTTATATGGACGGTTTGTCCTTGCAATTGCCTGTAACAGTCTCTGTTCCTTCAAAGGTTTATCAAGGTACATTGTCTGAAGTATTGGAGCATCAAATCCTGTAAGAAGCATATCTGTTACAATTAATATTTTAGGAAGCTCTTCTTCCTTGAAATTGTTGATTGTTTCTTTACGAATATCCTCGTAAGCTTTGCCATGATTTCTCTGCTCAAGATCTTTTATATAGTCGTAAATTTCTCTTCGTTCAGGTGATCTGTCATTATTACGATCAAATGAAACTATAACCTCTGAATATTCTTTTGAAAGGTAGCTGTCTATTGCTTTTTTATAACGGATGCATGCAAGCCTGCTGCCTGCAACAATTAATGCTTTATACCTTCCATCCAGATTTTCAGTAAAGTGTTCTGATATATCTCCACTTATGGTTTTTATACGAGGTTCCATTTCATGAAAGGCATTTATTTTATTCAACCGACTGCGGACCTCATCTCTTACATCATCCCGGTATTCATCCGGTATCTCCTCTATCCCTGCATCAAGGAATTGCTCGAGATTATCTTTATCAAGATGCAAATCATCAAGCCGTGGTTCATGCACAATTCTTTTTGTATAACCATCTTTAATAGATTGAATAATAAAATATTTATCCAGATAAGGTTCTTCAGGCGGATAGCAGAATTCGCTGTAGGTATTAAATCCTTTTCTTACTACCGGTGTACCGGTGAAAGCAAAGAAGAATGCACTCCGGAAAATATCTCTCATCTGCGCTGCATATAAACCTGCCTGAGTGCGATGTCCTTCATCTATAAAGCAGATAATATTCTTTCTATCTTTAATGGTTTCCCCGGTCTGCTTATTAACATCTTCAACAAGCTGAAAGAATTCATTAGGATTAAATTTGTGAATCAACACGATGAAAATTCCGCGTTTACCTTTATAATCATCTGCAGCAATGTTTTCTTTAAGCTCCCTGATAGATTCAATTGTATGCGGCTTCTTTATATCGAGGAAATTATATTCATCGGAAAGCTGAGTCTGAAGATCATCACGATCAACTATAATATAAATTGACGGAGTACCGAGAGCATCATAATTAAAAAGCTTGTTGGCAGCAAAAATAATCTCAAGAGTTTTTCCTGAACCCTGCCAATGCCAGATAAGACCTTTATTCTTATCCGACTTTCCCTCATAGTTCTCTTTTACCCTGTTGTAAATTTTATTTACTGCTTCAAACTGCATGTAACGAACAATTACTTTGGAATCCTGGCTTCTTTCAGAACGTACAAAAAGGAAGTCCTTCAGAATCTGCAGCAGAGTTTCCGGTTTAAGCATCTGAATAATTGAATCAACTTCATCCGGTTCTACTTCATTTTCTTTTACAAATATACGCCAACTGTAAGTTTTAGTAACATCTTCCCAGGAGACTATAGGGAAGTAACGTGCAAATGCTTCTGCAGCTACACCTATCTGAACATATTTATATAATTCAGGAACTGCTCTTTCATAATCCTTTACTTGGTTATAAGCATTCTCCCAGCTTTCAGCAGGATTGGTGGGATCTTTCAATTCTATGTTTATAAGGGGAATACCATTTACGTAAAGTATGAGATCATTAGTAATTGAATTAGCTCCCTTATTATGAACCTGGCTGCTTACAATAAACTGATTCTCTTTAGGTTTTTCATAATTGAAAAGTGCAGTGTATTTAACAACTTTATCCTGTTCATATTTTATGGGGATTCCATTTTTATAATAATCAAGTATTTTTTTTGCACCATTAACACCAGTAACTACAAGCTTTAATTCATTTAATGTTCTTTGAATATCATCTTCAGAAATCTTTTTATGCTTGTTAAATTTTCTTATTGCATCAAGAAGATCAGATATTATTAATGGTTCATCTGTTCCGGTTCTGGGGAGGTTACTGCCTGGAATATATTTCCAGCCAAGCTTTCGAAGCTCTTCTATAAAATATTTCTCAAGCTGTTCTTCGTTACGGTTCATTTATTCTTAACCCTTAATTTATTCTTACTTTTTTCTTGCCTGTTAGCAGATCATCCATTAAGCCTTGTTTGATTCTTTCAAGTTTAAATTTGCGGTTCTTTAGTAATAACAATTTGTCATCAAAGCAAGTAAGTATTTCACCAATTCTTTTTTGTTCTTCATTATTAAGCGAAACGGGAACTTGAAACTTTTCAAATAGAGTCTTATTTATTATTGGTACTGCCGCTGTTCCAGCAAATGCTTTAAATATTTTAGCGGCATTTAGGAATGTGTAGTAAATAAAATCTGGAACGAATTTATCTTCATTAATGATCAGAGAATTTATCTGCTGATTAGTTATAACCTTTCTTGACGTCAGAGCAACTTTACCAATTGTTGAACCAATACACACAACCATTAGAGAGTTTCTTGGTAGTTGAGTAGCAACACTTGCTCCTTTATCTGAAACAGTTCTTTCTGTAACTGTTACATATTTTGAATCAGTTATATCTCCAGGAGTAACGAAGGGAATATTTCCAATCCATAATGATTTATCAAAGCTTGATGGAGTTTTGCCTGTATGAACTATACCTAATTTGCTAATAGGTATCATCTCCCACTCTTTCGGAATCCTGCCAATCTTAGTTTCTTTAAATTCTTTATGTCCAATTCCTTCAGTAAGGAGTTTCTGCATCATTCCCTGTTTAATGCGTTCTGTTTTCTTTATTGCTTCATCAGCTTTCTGGATTGCTTCATCAACTGTGGAAAGGATTTCGGCGATAGCTTTTTGTTCCCTTTTTTCAGGAAATGGAATAGTCAGATTCTTTAATGAATCTTTAGATAGTTCTTTGAATGTACTCCCACCACTGATACTTTGTAAGTATTCTTTTATAAAAAGAAAATAGTAATAGTAAAATAATGGTACGGTCTTATCTTTATCTTTTCCAATTAATGCTTTACACCCTTGATTAAAACAAAATGGTTTTGTTGTAATAGCTACATATCCTACAGGCGCCCTTGTTGAAAGTATAATTGAATTTTGAGGTATCATTGATAAATTAGTTTTTTGAATAGCTTCTTCTGTTACTTTTCTTTCCGAGCTATTGACATATATATTATTTTCCAATGCACTTAAATCGGTGGGAGTCAGCCAATCAATATTTCCATCCTTCCAAAATTTTTCATCTTTAGTAGATGGTGTTGTTCCGGTTTCTATTTCAAATAGACTCGACAAATCTTGAACTTCCCAGGTATTGCTTTTACCATTCAGTAGCATATTAATCTCTCACCAATTCTGCATTATAATTTAAAGAAATCAAATGCTTAGAGATTCTTTTATTAATTAACGTTAATTCTGTTTCAACCTTTGATAATTCATTCCACTCATTCTCAATATTTATGTTTTCAGTTTCTTCTTCCGGGAAAACATATAGAGAAACGTTGAGGTTGTATTCGTTATCCTTTACTTCATCGAGATCAACAGTTCTTGCAAAGCCATCATGGTGCATATCGTCTCTGTAGGCTTCAACTACTTTCTTAATATTATCTTCATTCATAGAGTTGAGCCGTCTTACTTCGGGATGCTGGATAAATTCCTGTGAAGCATTAATGAAGATTATTTTATTCTTAAGACTCTCTCGTTTATGCTTATTCAGAATGACAATACAGCCGGGAGCGCCTGTATTGTAAAACAATTTTTCCGGCAGCAGAAGAACTGCTTCAATAAGATCTGCTTCTATCATTTTCTTGCGGATTGTTTTCTCCTTACTTCCACGAAAAAGTAAACCATTATCCATCACAACACCAACACGACCATGCTCTCTTTCTTTTGTTACATGATACATATGAGCGAGCCATATCCAATCAGCGGATTGGTCAGGTACAAAGCCCCAATCGTTATACTGCTTTTTCCAGAGATCACCTTTGGTTATTTTTTCTTCACCATAGCCGTCAAGGTTCCATGGCGGATTGGCAATAGCGATATCAAATTGCATAAGCTCGCCGCCTTCTTTAAACTTAGGATAAAGCAGAGTATCGCCATATTCAGGAATAGCATTCTTAATCCCATGCAGGTAGAGGTTCATCTTTGCAATTGAGCGAGTCTTATAGTTCACTTCCTGTCCGAATAGAAATAATCTGTCAGCGCCTTCCTTTCCGTGTTTATTCTTTACGTAAGTATGAGCACCTATAAGCATACCGGCAGAACCAAGAGCAGGATCATAAATTCTCTCTTCCGGTTTCGGATCAAGAAGCTGAACGAGCAGGTTTATGATTTCACGCGGAGTATATACCTCACCTTCCTTTGCTTTCTGTGGAGCGAACAATCTTATGAGCCATTCATAAGCATCGCCAAGAACATCAGGAGATGCTTTCTCAAGTGAACTAACACTGAATAGTTCAACGAGATCAAACAGGATTTCCTGGTTCTCTTTATTATTTACGAACTGAACAAAGTCAAAGTTTTCAAACACATCTTTATAATCGGGATTAAGCTCTGCCATTTTCTTCATAGCAGCAGAGAAACTTTCAGCAAGCTTATCAGAATCACTGCGGATATTTTCCCAGAGGTATTCTTTCGGAATTATGAAATCATGGTAGGTTGGATTCTCAGCATTCTTCTTAGCTTCGTCTTTTGAGAGATTATAAATATCAATAGACTCTTTGAAAGCTTCATCATATTCCTTCTGCCATTTATCACTTACCTTTTTGTAAAACAGAAGCAGAAGTATAAATGTATAATCTACTTTAGTACGGATAAGATCAGCAGCTTCTTTAAGAAGTGCCTCAAGATCTTTTCTATCAAGAACTTCTTTTCTGAAGCGTTCCAGATGAGGGTCTATTAACCGGTAAATTCTCTTCCGGCTATCTTCAGGATCAAGTTTAACTTCAATACAGCTTTCCTTCTTCAATTCAGAAAGGACAGTAATGACAGAGTCTTTAGGATCCTTAAATTCCTTTAATAAAGAATCAGCAGCTTCATCCAGAGTAAATTCCTGGGTTTTAAAGAATTTCCTTAAAAATTTGCATCTTTGATTGATTCTTTTTTGCATTAAAATACCTATGTGTTGGAGTATATAATTATTATCTAAGTAACTATTAAAAATCTTAGGTGCTAAGATAGACTAATTTTCGATAGAAGCAATGGTTCCATCCAATATTTCTTCATCCAGTTTAATTATTCTTGTGAAAGTTGACCTTAGGTCTACTTTTAGCTAAATTATTAAACCAAAACAGTGAGTTTGAATTTTTACTTGAAAGTAGACTATAGATACCCTTTTAATGGATAAAATAAACCAATTAATAAAAGTGTGGCAAAGAGGAACTGTAAAGCTTTCCTCTGCCCTGGATGAGATGGGCTATCAGAAAGACTTACTAAAGAAGTATGTGCAGAGTGGTTGGCTTGAGTCTTTGGGATATGGTGCATACAAATTAGCCGGAGATAATGTAGAATGGCAGGGGGCTATAAGTGCTCTACAGGAACAAAAAAAATCTAATATACATCCTGGAGGTAAAACAGCATTAATACTAAAAGGTTATGCACATTATCTTGGCACTTCATTAAACCCCGTTGATCTGTTCGGAAGTTATGCAGACGAACTTCCTAAGTGGTTTAAAGATCAGGATTGGGGAGTTCCTATCAGCTATATACAAACTAAATTGTTCAACTATGATTTACTGAAATACTATAGTAGTGTATTATTAAAGAATGTTGGTCTTAAAGTTTCTTTACCGGAGTTAGCTGCTATGGAGATGTTATATCTTGTACCCAAAGGTCAGTCATTTGATGAGGCAGCAAAGATAATGGAAGGATTAACTACACTAAGACCTGAACTTGTTCAGCGCTTACTTGAGCAATGTAATTCAGTAAAGGTGAAAAGACTATTTCTTTTCATGG
>CAYNUV010000080.1:0-9370 GCA_964400245.1 uncultured Ignavibacteriaceae bacterium | reverse complement strand
AGTAATTCTGAATAATCATCTACGGCTGGGGTTATATCCTGAGCCAGAGTTATATAAACGCCATTGCCGGAATGAACTAAATCTAAAAAACTGTCTTTGTTAAGATCTGCAGCAGCGTTTTCAAATATTAAAGCATCAGAAGTTCCAAGTGTATCAAATAAAGGAACATTATTTCCACAAGGAATTTGGAAATAGCTATCACAATTATTTAATACTGCGTATTGCCTTGGTAAATCCGGTTCAAATGGCATCGTAAAACCACTTACTGCCAGGTGTCTATCCAACTATCGCCATTTAAATCCCCACCAGTCATTGCTGCGGGTAATTCAGCCCCCCAAAAATGCCACGTATTTAATGTGTCAAAACATTCCCCAAAGATTCCATTTCCTTTATTTAAAGTTACCCCACCCCCCATATCTGCAAGAACAGCTATGTCAATAAAACCGTCTCTATTAAAGTCTGATGAATATAAATATTTTGGAAAGTATATTCTAAAATCATTACAAGCCGGAATTAATTGAAAGTTGTTAAAAATCCCCGCCCCATTATTTTTAAAAATAGCCAGCCCGTCCAATCCAGTAATTATTGGTCCGGGAATAACTGCCAATTGTGAAATTATCAAAATATCTGAATCGCCATCATTATCTACATCGGAATGAGCTATTTTTTGAAATCTTCCTGTCAAATATCCGCCCCAGATCGTATCATTTAAATGTCCTGTTCCATCATTAAGTGCAATAGCAAAATATGAGGTTGTGTCATAATCAGGATTTTTAAATAACATGTTAATTCCGATTATATCAGGGAATCCATCTGCGTTCACATCTGTGGAAATATAATCGCCAAACCATTGTGGAGGATAATAGCTTTTAGTAAAACTCCCCATTCCATTTCCTAGCCCTAATGTTAAACCATAAACTCCATAATAAAATACATCAATAAAATTATCTCTATTAAAATCATCTGTTATTATAGGATAAAAATCATCAGCATCATTTAAATACCAACTAGAAAGAAATTCACCATTTCCATTATTTATTAATATAACACCACTACTTGTTACAATATCTGCATATCTATCATTATTCATATCAACACATTGCATTCCATAACCACCACCACTATATGTTACAGGTTCAGAAAAATTTAGAGATTTGGCCTGGGAAGGAATCCTAAAAGTCCAGCTAAAACCATTTAATGTATCACCATCTGCTGAGATTATTTTTTTAGATAAGTTAATAGTAACACGTTCACCAGCGTTAAAATTATAATTGGAGGTAAAAGAAACAGTTTTGTTTTCATTTAAGAATTTTAGTTCACCAGTATGATAGGCAGATCTTTCTCCAAATACAGAAAAGGAAATATTGTCAAAGGACACTGGTTCCATAGCGACATTAAATTGAACAAAGATTTCAGGGTTACTTTCTGAAGAGATTTCATTAAAAGAAGGCGAGATGGAAACAACTTCAGGTATTTGTCCATTAATTTCTAAAAAGGGATATAACAGTAAGATGAGTACAAAAAACCGAATGAAAAATTTAGACTCCATAACTTCCCCGATTCTAAAATTTTATTTTAAATATACTTTATCGAAATATCATATACAAACATAATCCGGCAAATGTTTATAAAGTCAAATAATATTATCCACCCAATCGAAGTTTGAATTTATCACACAATTTCTGAAATTTAGCATTTTCGCGGAAATAGAAATGATTACTGTAAGAGGTGAACTAAATCAGAATTTAAAATTCGAGGCGATAACTTAATAAAACACAATTGGAGTTTATAAACACTTTAGGCAAGTAACTATAAATCCCCGGCTGATCATCTTCTAAAAAGAAAAGCAAATCCAATTGGCTGTAAACCCATAGAGCAGCAAAACTTATGAATGCAAGATTTCTCATCCTGTAAGAAAAATTATAATCATTATATTTTTCAGAAGTTTCATTCCTGTTTGTTTCCTGCAGATAAACTTTTTCTTTCTCATTTGTATCAATAATAAAATAAATTCCTGTTCCGATTGAAGCAGCAGAAAGAAAAGTTAACAACCACGATTTCAAATCACTATTAAGATAAAGATGGCCTGTGCCTGGAAGAAAAATTGAACGAATAAGAGCTTGCTTTAAATTATATTCAGAGGTTAAATCCCTCGTCGGGACATATACAGTATCGTACTTAATAATCGTAACTTGTTCGTCCTTCCCTTCTATGCTAATGAGGTATTCATTCTTAACTTCATTAAAGAAAGAAATAATTTTAGGAGAAGTAAATGAAGGGTCGAGTGAATACGCTGTATCAATTTTAAGTATTTCTATAAAGCTTAATCTTGCTTCACTATCATCCAGCAAAGCATAATGAGAAATACCTTTCATCCTATAAATCTCTATCAATTCGGGATTTGAAAATTTATCTTTACTTTCTAAAAGCCATAAAGCATCATCAATAACCAATGTATATTCAAAATCCCTGAACTTCTGAGTTAAATTTTGCAAGCTGTCTTTATTATCCTGAGATAATGAAGAAGATATAGAAATTAACCAAAGTGTTATGAATAAAAATATTTTCATAATGTGAGTATCTATTATTTATCGGGCAAAGTTAAAAAGATTCATCTTAATAAATGTATTCATTCATTTCTGTTATCAAAATTATATCTTAGAGTAATTGTTTCCTTAGCTTTAATTGTTATCTCTTCTTTAATATCCTGGTATTCAGGATTCCTGATAATCAGATTATAATGCCCCGGCATAAGTACAATCGCTTTCCTTAAAGGTGAAGTACTGTTATAATTATCATTGATAAAAATTTCTCCCCAAGGAAAAATTTTGCAATCAAGGAAACCAACCATTTCATTAAAATTTATTTTTACAGTTTTAAGCTCGTCTTGTTTTATCTCTATTGTTTCCGTATAAACCGGAAAATCCTCGTGCACTAATTTTAATTCGTACTCACCTGATTCTAATCTTATTTCATCTCTAATAGGTGTTGTGCCTATCTTTTTATCATTAACAAAAACTTCTGCCCATGGATTAACTTCTACAAAAAGTTTGCCATAAGTAACTGTTTTAACTGGTAACTGTGTTTCCTCAACAGGTTTTTCAACATCTGTTGTTATTAAGTTATTATTTGATGCAACACTATCATTACTAAGATTTTTCAGACTATCCTTTAATTGTGTTTCAACAGGTTTTATTTTTTTAGTATCATTAGCGGGAATAAACCTATTCTCATCTGAAAAATAATTTTTATATACAAGGAATATTACAGCAATAAAAATAATTGCTGATACCCAAAAATAAATTGTTTTCCCTGGTTTTTTCTTTTCAGGTTCTTCAATTGTTTCTTTTTTCTTGTCGACCTGTAGAGTAAAATACTTTAATGCTTCAAGCGCCGTTTTCGTTCTTTTGCTGAAATTTTTTCGCAGAAGATTATTCAATAACTCCTGGATATTCCCCGGTAAAGAAGATATTAATTCAAGATCTCTTTCAACTTTAAAGTCTAAAATATTATTTATTGTTTCACTAACATCTTTTCCAATGAAAGGATTCGTTCCTGTAAACAATTCATAAATAACTATACCAGAAGAGAAAAGATCTGTCTGCGGAGTAAGTTCTTCTCCCCTGATTTGTTCCGGTGACATATAACCCGGAGTTCCTACAATCGAAGATTTATGAGTAAGGAAATTTTCATCTCTGCCTAAAGCTAATCCAAAATCTGCAATCTTTAATTCAAGTTTTGAATTTACGAGAATGTTTTCAGGCTTAATATCTCTGTGTATTATTCCATTTTGATGAGCGACATTAAGCGCATTAAAAAGTTGAATGCAAAGATTTTGTTTTTCTTTATCTGAAAGTTTTCCATCTCTAATAATTTCCCGGAGATTTTTCCCTTCAAAATATTCAAACGAGATATAGAAAAGATTCCCGGTCATTCCAAAATCAAGAACCTTAATTATATTCTGATGATCAAGCTGGGCAAGTATTTTGGCTTCTCTTTTAAACCTGTCAAGAAAAGTTTTATCAGGAAGATCATCCGTAGAAAGTGTTTTAAGGATTATCCTTTTCCCAAGGTAAATATGATTTGCAAGGTAAACGGAAGTGTGCTGGTCTTTTTTTAGAGTGTCAATAATCTCGAATCTGTCAAACAAGATTTTTGGAAAAGTTTCCGGCATGTTTTATTTAATGTTCATCTCTTTAATCTTAAGTTGAACCCACCTTACGGAAACACCAAGAGATTTTGCAGTGGCTGTCCTGTTGCTGTCAAACATTTTTAATCTTTTAAGAAGAAGAACCTTTTCAAACTCTACAAGAGTACCTGTAAAATTGGAATCGTCTGAATCTTCTTCAAGTGCAATGTGTTCGGTAAGAATCTTGTCGCCATCACATAGTATCAAAGCTCTTTGAATAACATTCTCAAGCTGGCGAACATTTCCTGGCCAGCTATATTCTTCAAGTATCCTCATTGTCTTTGGATCTATATGAATATTTTTATCAGAGAATTTCCGGATGAAGTGATATGCAAGTAATGGAACATCGCCAATTCTTTCACGTAAAGGAGGAATCTTAATTGGAAAAACATTCAGTCTGTAAAAAAGATCCTCGCGAAATCTGTCTTCTTTTACAAGCTGCTTAAGGTCTTTATTTGTTGCAGCAATAACTCTACAATCAATCTCGATTACTTTGGTATCGCCTAAACGCATTATTTCTTTACTCTGCAAAACACGCAACATCTTTGCTTGTAAAGCCATAGAAATATCTGCAATCTCATCAAGGAAGAAAGTACCTCCGCTTGCAACTTCAAATAATCCTTTTTTATCTGAGTTCGCGCCGGTAAATGCTCCTTTCTTGAAACCAAATAATTCACTTTCAAGAAGAGTATCCGGAATTGATCCACAAAATTGTGCAAGGTAAGGTTTATCTTTTCTATCGCTTAAATTATGAACAGCTTTTGCAATTAATTCTTTTCCTGTTCCGCTTTCGCCGAGAAGCAAAACTGTAGCATCTGTTTTTGCGACCTTATTTATAATAAGAGCCAGCCTTTGTATGGACTGGCTTTCGCCGATAAGCTCAGGAATTTTTTTATCAGATTCTATCCGGTTTCGTAAAATCAGGTTTTCTTTTTCCAGGTTCTCAATCTTGCTGATCTTATCAAGTGTAAGAGAAACTATGTTTGAAAAGAAATCGAGAAAAATAAGATTCTCTTCATTAAATTCTTTCCTGTTCATTCTGCTGTCAACCAGTACTACTCCCCAGATTCTTCCATCTTTCATTATAGGAACACCAAGCACAGATTTAATATTTTGCAGCTGCACACTTTGGAACTGGGAAACATTCGGATCACTTTGTACATCGTGGTATAAACAGGGCTGTTGTGTTTCAATTACTTTTTGAAGAATCCCAGACGAGAAAGCCGAAAGATCAACTATGTTTTCTCCCTGAACATTTCGTGCAGCAATTATGTTGAAGTTTCTCCTGAGATCATCATATTGAACAAAAAGTCCTCTCTCAGCATTTACAACCTCAATTACCAAATCAAGGGTTTCAATTATTAAAGTGTCTGTGTAATTAACGGAATTGAGTATCTGGCTGATACGATACAGAGTATCAAACTGTTCTTTAGAGATTAGCCGTATTTTTTCTATCCTGTCCTGTTCCTGAAGATTCATTTTTACACGGAGATATTTGTTGTAAAGATAATAAAAAAATATTACGGAATGAGGAAGGTAGCCGGTTTTGACCTTGACCGGTTTTGAAATTGATCTATTATCCAGATAACCCAGTTGTAATTACCGGGAGATAAACTAACGGACATAGTATAAGAAACAGAATCTGATGGAATTCCTGCAACTGAATGAACACGAACCTGTTCATTTGTAAAAACTTCGATCGTATAAGTAAACTCATATCCCGCATTAAATTCATTCCAATTAAATTTAACAGGAGGAGAAATTGGCTCATTAGAATCCGGCTGAAGTCCGGTAACATCACTTTTAATGACTCTCGTTACTCTTTCATTCCCGATATTAAATTCATTGCCGAATCTGTCTTCGGTCAAGATAAAAAATTCCAAACCAATTATTTGCTCAATATCTGTGACATTCAAATCCTGTTGACTAACAGATAATTGGTAATTTCCTTCGCTCGAACTATATGACAATGCCTTCCGCAGGTTTAGAGATGGATTATAAATTAAAACGTTGACAACATCTCCATCATGATCTGTAATCCAGGCTTTTACAATTAATTCATACCTTAGAGCTGAAGATTGATTGATTACAACAGTATAAAGAGAAATGGTATCAAGAACCGGTACCCTATTAAAAAAAACCTGTGTAAAAAATCTTTTGGAAGAACCCCAAACAACTTCTAAAGTGTCCGGCTTATATCCTGTTTTTGAAAAGATAAGGTTGCCGTCTTTTATCGGGATGTTATTTAATCTGAATCTTCCATTAGCATCGGTTCCGGTTAACAAGTTTGCATTTTGCCATGTTACGCTTACTTTGTCAATTCCTACAGATGGAATTCCAACTGACTGCACTAATCCTTCCAAAGTACCATAACTATAATCCGGATTTAAAGGATCAAAAGGATTTGTCCTTGGAGCCTGGCAGGAAATTCCAATTAAAATAATTATTAGTGACAAGCTTATTATGATATGCAACTTTAATTTTTTCAGATTCATACCTGAAGATTAATACAAAATATTTTGAAAATCATACATTTAACTTAAACATCTCCTATCGTGTACATATTCTAAAATAACTAAATAATTTGTTCAGAGAAAAGTAAGAAATCTTTAGCAGGATTTTTAACAAGAAATTATCCAATATCCCTCTTATCAGTCGGAACAGAAATAATATCTTCTATATTATTGTTGTTTACAATTACCGCACTTAGCATATTACCGGAATAAGCAGATGTATCAATATATACTACATTATTATCTTTTTGATGGTTAACCTCCCGATGACGTGTATGTCCAACAACCTGCAGCTTACCTAAATTCATAAGAGAATCCCGATTCCAGAGAATACCATGCTCGTTCATCATATTTAATCTCATAACATGGTCTATTTGTTCTGTATTCTCAAGTACCTTTTTGGGAAGTCGCGATTTGTAGTAAGTGGAAATACCTGCATGGCAAATAAAACAATCCGTCAAATCATAAAATAGCGGAGCTTTAATTATATGTTCCAGGTGCTTATGCATTTCTTCAACTCTGTTGGAATATGAGTTTATTGTAGTTTCGGAACCGTTGTAAATCCATATTCTCCCCATTTCACTTCCTGGGTGATGTATGAAATGATAGAACATATAGTCATGATTCCCAGGAGTAAATTTTATATTCTCAGATAATATAAACTCAACTGCTTCATAATTAAAGTTTCCCCTATCTACTAAATCACCTACACTATAAAGATTTATTGATGGGAACTTATGTCTTATTTTTGAAACCAGTTCTATAAGAGTATAGTAACAGCCATGTATATCTCCGATAACGCCAACCATTTACTTCCCGAATATTTTGTTAAGAACTAAGATAGGCATTTAAGTATAGCCCCACTATGATTTCTTTCAAATAAATATCCCCGCTCAATTGTTTGAAAAAACTCTCAATTTTCTGAATTCAACTTTGAAAATACTTGCAATCGCTTTATTAGAGCAAAAACCCTGGTAAGTACAAACGCCTTTTGCAAGACCAGCATCTCCCATTAAAACATTAGCCAAACCGTTCTCAGCAATGTTTAAAATATATCCTGATGCAGAATTATTCAAACCATAACTTGCTGTTCTGGAAACTAGTGATGGCATATTCGGAACACAATAATGAATAACGTCATGAGCTATAAACACAGGATCAGAAATTGAAGTAAGCCTGCTTGTTTCAATACAGCCTCCCTGGTCAATCGAAACATCAACAATTACAGCACCTTTCTTCATTTGCTTTACCATTTCCTCTGTAACAAGATGGGGAGCCTTTTCACCTTTAATAAGCACGGAGCCGATTAAAACATCCGCAAACTTCACTCCTCGCGAAATAGTATATGGATTAGCCATCACCGTTGTAATTCTCTTTTTGAAATCGGATTCAATCTTCTTGAGTCTGAATAAATCTTTATCAAGCACAATAACCTGCGCTCCTCTTCCAATAGCAGCTCTTGCAGCAGTAGTGCCAACTACTCCTGCCCCGATAATTACAACAGCAGCCTGGGCAACGCCGGGAATTCCACCAAGTAAAACTCCCCTTCCTCCTTTGTTAAAACTTTCAAGATATCTCTCAGCACATTGAATTGCCAATTGCCCGGCAATTTCACTCATAGAATGAAGTATCGGAAGTATTCCGTCTTTTTCTATTAATTCATAACTGATGGCAGTAATTTTTTTTCTCAAAAGTTCAGTTATGATTTTCTTATTACCCACTGCGAGATGTAAAAAAGAAAATACTGTCTGGTTTTCCTGCAGAAGATCAACTTCTTTTTCAGTTAAAGGAGCGACTTTAATTATTAAATCGGAAAGCTTATAAACTTCTTCCTGACTAAATACAATTGTTCCACCTGTTTTAATAAAATCATCATCACTAAAATTACTTCCGATACCGGCTCCGGCTTCAATAAAAATTGTATGTCCTAATCTTGATAATGAATCAATCCCGGCAGGAGTTAGTGCAACTCTTCTTTCTTCTTTATGATCTTCTTTTGGTATGCCTATCCGCATTTATTTAATCTCCAATCAATAGAAAATTACCCATTATATAAAAGATATTCAACTTTGTTGATTTAATATTAAATGAAAAATAACAAAGTTCTTTTCCTGAGAACTCATTTAACTAACCGGGGTCAATGGTTTATCACCCTTTAAAACAGCTATTACATTCTTAACGGCAAGTACTACCATTCCGGTTCTTGCTTCTTCAGTAGCGCTACCTATATGCGGAAGTAGAACAACATTATCCAACTTTAGGAGTTTCGGATTTATATCCGGTTCATTTTCATAAACATCCAAACCTGCAGAAAAGATTTTTTTCTTTTTAAGAAGTTTGATTAGTTCATTCTCAACAATAATTTCCCCGCGGGAAGTATTAACAAGTATCGCAGTTCTTTTAAGTAAACCAAGTTTTTCTTTATTTAATAAATGATAAGTCTCATCCGTAAAAGGAAGATGAATGGAAATAATATCTGAACTTTTAAGTAATTCATTTAAAGAAAGCAACTCTGCATTTGTCTTAATTTCAAAATCAGAATCTCTCTTTCTATCAAAGTAAACTATTTTTGTTTTAAACGCTTTTAAACGAATTGCAGCTTCAGTCCCGATTCTTCCAGCACCAATGATACCGACAACCTTATTCTTTAATTCAACACCAAGAAGAA
>CAYNUV010000079.1:0-9377 GCA_964400245.1 uncultured Ignavibacteriaceae bacterium | reverse complement strand
TGAGCCCTTCATAATCAGTAGCAGGAAAAATATAATATGGTGTACTTATTCCAAGTTTGTTTTTAATCTCAATGAATTCATTCCAGGTAATTGTGTTTTTAAGTTTATTAATTATTGTCTCGCCACCTTTGAGATTTTTTAAAAGATCTTCACGGTAATATAAAACACCCTGTACCATATCTAACGGAACAGCAACTAATTCACCTTCATAATAGCAGGATTCCAATGCAGCATTTAAAATTTTCTTTTTTTCTGTATCGGAAAAATATTTATCTAGAGGTTCGCACCACTTCGCAAATCTTTGCACCCAAATTAAATCTACTGCAAAAAGATCTATTCCATCTCCTCTTCCTCTGAGTGAACGGGCAAGAATTTCTTTTCTTTCATTTGTGCTGAAATCAAAATTCGGAAAATCAATCGGGATTACTTTTACTTTGCCTTCATTCACTTTGTTGTACTTGTCAATTAAAGTTTTATGAGCGGCCGTAACTCTGTCGGCAAAATAAATTTCAGTAACATTATTTTTTTTTGGATTATCAAGAAAGAAAAAGATAACTACATAAGTTATCGTTGCGAAAAGAAGAAATAACAAGCCCCACTTCTGTTTAATTTTTATGTTCATTTAAGATTTAAGTTTGCTTTTGCCCAACTATATTTTACATTCTGAAATCAACGTTTATGCCAGAAATACTTCTTTTAAATGATGAGTTTCAGTAAATAATCAAATTATTTTTATCAGCTTAAGAAAGTTTTAATAATGATTTTTATCAAAATTATAAAATATAAAATCCTTTCAAAATTCTAAATTAAAAAGTAATAATTTGTTTATTTCAGTTTTCATTATTCAGAAATGTAAAGATAGCACTTATCATTTTGATAATAACTTATTATGATAATAATTATAAAACGATGATTTAATACAAGCTTTAAATTTTTTATACTGGATTATATATCACAATTTTAATCAAATCAATTTTGTAATCCGATGGCATAATTTCTGTCATAACTTACAACAATTTCCATATAACCTTAAATATCCGGAACATAAATGAGGAAATTATTATTCAACTCAATTACTTCTTTAATATTATCAATTCTTATTACTGGCTGTTCAACTCTTTTTGTAAACAAAACTCCTGAATTTATAAAAATAAAAGGGTCGCAATTTTGGTTGGATGATAAACCTTATTATTTCCTCGGTACAAACTTATGGTATGGATGTTATCTCGGTTCCGCCGGTGAAACCGGGAACCGGAAAAGATTAATCAGAGAGCTTGATTTATTAAAGTCTTTGGGCATTACCAATCTAAGAGTTTTAGCTGCATCTGAAAAATCTGATATAAAGAATTCATTAAAGCCGGCAATCCAAAATGAACCTGGAGTTTACGATGAAAACTTATTAGAAGGGCTCGATTTTCTTTTAGATGAAATGAATGAACGTGACATGTATGCGGTTATTTTCTTAAATAATTATTGGGAATGGTCAGGTGGAATGTCCCAATACAATGCGTGGTTTGGCAATGGTAAAGCGGCAGATCCAGACGATCCCAATACCGGATGGGGAGAATTTATGAGACTTTCGGCAACTTTCTATACAAATGAAAAAGCAAATACACATTTCAAAGAATATATAAAAGAAATAGTAACCCGGAAAAATAAGTTTAATAATCTCAGTTATTATGAAGATCCTACAATAATGGCATGGCAGCTTGCTAATGAACCACGTCCGTGGGGAGATAGCAGTGAAGTTGAATTTTATTATAATTGGATAGACTCAACTGCAGCATTTATTCACTCCATTGATCCTAATCATCTTGTTACTACGGGGAATGAAGGAATACATGGCAGTCTTGGTTCTGAAGAATATTATTTAAAAGGACATGACAGCAAGTATATTGATTACGTAACTTTTCATTTATGGCCAAAAAACTGGGGCTGGTTTGATGCAAAAAAAATTGATGAAACTTTTTCTTCTACTAAAGAAAAAGCAAAAGCATATTTAATTAAACATTTTGAGCTTGCCCGGACTTTAAATAAACCAATTACTCTTGAAGAATTTGGAATACCAAGAGATTTTGAAACTTATAACCCGGGTTCACCTGCAACTGCCCGCGATAATTATTTCCAAATGATATTTAGTTTAGTTTATGATAGCGCAGCAGCCGGAGCTCCAATTGCCGGAACAAACTTCTGGACCTGGGGAGGTTATGGCCGTGCACAACATGAAGATTTTAAATGGCGTAAAGGCGATATGTTCCTTGGTGATCCGCCACAAGAACCGCAGGGATTAAACTCAGTTTTTGATGTTGATTCATTTACAATTGAAATAATAAAAAAATACGCAGGGTTAATGAATGATCTTAAAGAAAGGCATATAGTTAAGAAATAAAAAGATAGTTCATTAATAAATATTATGTGGATAATGTTATTAACTTCATAAATGTTTATCAATATAATAAAGCAATAGTAATAAAAATTAATTTTAAAATTTTGTTCATGTAATTTATTAACATTACTTAATTTATGGCATTATTTATGAATTTTCATATTAAATTAAATTATAAAATTGAAACGGTAAAATGCATTTAAGCATCATTGATATTTCAATTATAGGTGCATACCTAATTGCAACAATTTTTTTGGGGGTATACCTTTCAAAGAAAGCTTCAAAAAACATCCACAATTATTTTCTTGGGGGAAACAGCATCAAATGGTATTTCCTTGGTGTTTCAGATGCTTCGGGTATGTTTGATATTGCCGGCACTATGCTTTTAGTTTACTGGCTTTCAGTTTACGGACTAAATAGCATCTGGCTGCCATGGTTATGGCCTGTCTTTAACCAGATATTTCTTATGGTATATTTGTCTCCCTGGTTAAGAAGATCAAACGCAATGACAGGTGCTGAATGGATTAAGACTCGCTTTGGTTCCGGTAAAGGGGCTAATCTTGCTCACATTATTGTAGTAATATTTGCGCTGATTAGTGTTATCGGATTTCTCTCTTATGGTTTTAAAGGAATCGGAAAATTTGCTGCAGCATTCATTCCCCCGTTAGTAACCGATCCTGCAACCCTTGCACAATATCCACAGATTAATCCTAATCTTTACGCTTTGATATTAATGGGCATTACAACACTATATGTTGTAAAAGGCGGAATGTTTAGTGTTGTATTTACTGAAGTAATACAATACTGTATTCTAACAATTTCTTCTATTGCCATTGGTGTTATAGCAATGTATCACATTTCTCCTGAAATGATAAACAGCGTGGTACCGAACGGTTGGACAAGTATGTTCAGTAATTTCAGTGTGAACCTGGATTGGTCAACGGTTAGTTCTTCTGTTGCTACAAAAGTAACAGCATTTAACCAATGGATAGAAACAGATGGATATTCTCTCTTCGGTTTATTTTTTGGGATGATGCTGTTTAAAGGATTTTTTGTTGCTGCTGCAGGTCCTGCACCAAATTATGATATGCAGCGAATACTTTCAACCCGCAATCCGGTAGAAGCTGCAAAAATGAATTCGCTTGTTAGCGTTGTTCTTAATCCAACACGATACTTTTTAGTTTCCGGTTTAACAATACTTGCATTAACAAATTTTGATACCTTATATAAAAGCTCAATAACAAGTCCGGATTTCGAAGCAATTTTATCTGAGGTTCTTGTACATTATGTTCCGGTTGGTTTGTTAGGCTTATTGATGACCGGATTTATTGCGGCATTCATGAGCAACTTTGCTGCAACTGTAAATGCAGCACCTGCATATTTAGTAAACGATATTTACAAACGTTATATCAATCCCAACGCAGAACCAAAAAAATATATTACAATGAGTTATATCGCATCAGTTTCTGTTGTTGTTGTTGGTATTACAATCGGATTTTTTGTTGAATCACTAAACCAGATTGTACTCTGGATTGTAGCTTCATTATGGGGAAGCTATACTGCAGCAAACGTTCTTAAATGGTACTGGTGGAGATTTAATGGTTATGGATATTTCTGGGGAATGTTCTCAGGAATACTTTCTTCTTTAATCCTTACACTACTTGATAAACTGAATTTAATTCCTTTCTTAAATGACTGGCCTTTGCCTAATAATCCAAACATGAATTCTTTCCCTATAATATTTCTTATATCAATTATCGGATGTTTTGTCGCTGCACTAAGTACCAAACCTGAAAGTGATGAAGTACTGATGAAGTTTTATCGTAATGTTCGTCCCTGGGGATTTTGGAAACCAATCTACAAAAAAGTTGTTGCAATTGATCCAAATTTTATTCCCAATAGAAATTTTAAACGGGATATGTCTAACATAATAGTTGGAATTACCTGGCAGATAACTCTTATGGCTGCACCGGTATTTTTAGTAATACGTGAATATAATTCACTCATAATTTCTATCGCTATACTTATTGTTACTTCAATAATATTAAAATTTAATTGGTGGGATAAATTGAATGAATCCTATGGTGAAGCTCCGGTTAAAGAAAAAATTCCCACTGGAACAAAACCTGCTCTAACCGGAGAGAATGAATGAATCGTGAATTGTTTAATCAGCAGGTAAAAAAACTTTTTGAAGAACACGAAAAATTAATTACACGCCCGAATGAAAAAATTGAAAAGAGCAATGGAATTTTTCACCGTTATAAATATCCTGTAGTTACTGCAGAACATACACCAATCTTCTGGAGATATGATCTGGATTATAATTCAAACCCAAATCTGATTGAACGGCTTGGCGTTAACGGAACTTTTAATTCCGGCGCAATAGAATTTAACGGGAAAATTTTATTAGGAGTAAGAGTTGAGGGATATGACAGGAAATCTTTTTTAGCAATTGCTGAATCTCCATACGGAATTGATAACTTCAGGTTTTGGGATTATCCTATAACAATGCCTGAAACTGAAAACCCCGACACCAATGTTTATGATGTAAGATTTGTAAAACATGAAGACGGATGGATTTATGGTTTATTCTGTACAGAAAGAAAAGATCCTGATGCACCTCAAAGTGATACTTCTGCTGCCAATGCTCAATGTGGAATTGCCAGAACAAAAGATTTTAAAAAATGGGAAAGACTTGCAGACTTAAAAACAAAATCACCACAGCAAAGAAATGTTGTTCTTCATCCTGAATTTGTAAATGGTAAATATGCTTTTTACACAAGACCGCAGGATGGATTTATTGATGCAGGAACCGGCGGCGGCATCGGCTGGGGTTTATCAGATTCAATTGAAAATTCTGTGATTGATAAAGAAGTAGTTATTGATGACAGAGTTTATCACACAATTAAAGAAGTTAAAAACGGAATGGGACCGGCTCCGATTAAAACTGAAAAAGGCTGGTTACAATTAGCACATGGAGTTAGGAATACTGCAGCCGGTTTGCGTTATGTTCTTTACATGTTCTTAACTGATCTGAAAGAACCGAACAAAGTTATTGCCAAACCCGGAGGATATTTTATAGCTCCCGAAGGAGAAGAAAGAGTTGGTGATGTTTCCAATGTTGTTTTCAGCAATGGCTGGGTTAAGCGGGATAATGGTGATGTTCTGATTTATTACGCTTCCTCCGATACAAGAATGCATGCTGCTGTTTCTACTGTTGATAAATTACTTGATTATGTTTTAAATACCCCACCGGATGGATTAAGAAGTGCAGCCAGTGTTGAACAAAGAAATAAACTGATAGAAAAAAAATTAAAGATAGTGAAAGACTAAAATTGCATGTTCTCATAATGCTCTCCTTGTGCCGTCCCTTAAGTGTGGGATGGCACTTTTTATTTTAAATCTTACCTTACGCATATTGGATTTTTGAATAGCCCCGACATTTATGTCGGGTATCTGTGGTCTCTCGTACTCCAAGGGCTTTAGCCCAAATTTGCTTGAAATTGTGGCTAAAGCCAATTCTATTGGTTCATTTCCCCCGACATAAATGTCGGGGCTATTTTTTAATAAAGTTTGTGTAATATGACTTAAATGATAGTTTTAGATCATGTTTACAATTTTGCAGCAAATATTTAACCGAACTATTGAGATTAAAACTAAAATTTTTTACTTTATCCTACCGGGTCTAAGAAAGAAAAGCTATAAATAAAACCTGTGGTGCGTTATGTAAATGAATATATTATTAAACGGGGACTAAGTTTTTCATATCAAAATCAGGTTGTTAATGCTATTAAATTATTCTTTAGAGAGATTGTGCGCTGCAATTTAGATGTTGACAAACTGGAAAGACCAAGACGTGAATATAAATTACCAAATGTATTGAGCAAGGAAGAAGTACGGTTGATTTTAAATGCTCATAGTAATGTCAAACACAAAACAATGCTTTCTTTAATTTATAGTTGCGGCTTGCGAAGAAGTGAGTTGTTAAATTTGAAACCAACTGATATTGATTCCAAGCGTAATATAATCGTCATAAAACAGGCTAAAGGTAAAAAAGATAGGATTGTTCCTTTATCGCCAAAGATATTAATAATGTTGAGAGATTATTACACTACTCACAAACCAAAGACATGGTTGTTTGAGGGACAGAATAAAAACGAGAAATATGATGAGAGAAGTTTATCGAATGTTTTAAAACAAGCTTTATTGAAAGTAAATATAACAAAACCAGTAAGCCTGCATTGGTTAAGACATAGTTATGCTACTCATTTGTTGGAAAGCGGTACTGACCTGCGTTACATCCAGGAATTATTAGGACATAATAGCAGCAGAACCACTGAAATATATACGCATGTAAGCACAAAGAATATTCAACAAATAAAGAGTCCATTTGATGACTTATAATAATATTTTTTTTTATGTTTGTACAAGAAATAAATATAGCCGTTTATGGCACAAACCCAGAAGAATTTAGTTGTATATGTGCAATTTTATGGCTGGTATAAACAAGTTATGCACCATTTTTCTAATGAATAGTAAGGCTACGATAAAACTGAAGCACCGACTAGAGAAGATTAATAGCGGCTCATTTGACGAGGATGACATAAAACTATTGCTCATTGAGATACGGGACTATTTACAAAGCGAATCAATTCTAAGAGAGGTTTGTGACTTTATTGCACATCCGAAAAGAAATCGAGGGATTTGCCATAAGAGAATAGATTCAAGATATGCCAAACAAATCTTTGCAAAAAGGCGGACAGAGGAATTGACAAATGAAAAAGTGTTTGAAGCAAATCATGATAAACCTTGGAGCTTCTTCTCGGATAAAATACTGGACTACATAAAAACTGATAAAATTGACAAGACACTATTTGATACAATAATAAAAGAAGGCATTGAAGAGATAAACGATGAATTGTTTCAAAAACACTACGGACTTGGTAAGAATGATGTCCGATCAATTGTTTCAAGGTTTTACATAAGGAACAACAATGAGTATTATTTGAAAGAGGGAATTTCTGACAAAGCATACTTATTCATTGACGATTTATTAAAATTTATTCGTGGGACAATTACCGGAAAAAGTGCATTTGACCAGACGGAGATTGAAAACGACATCTTAAACGCTATAGACAGATTAACAAAAAAACTATCAATAGAGATTGAGCTAGACGAGTTTAAAAAACACCTTACTGACATAGTAGTATGCATTCTTTGCATAATCCACGACACAGACTTTGAGTTGTTTGACAAAAAAATTGGCAAGTCATATTTAAGTATTCATCCCGCTCAGGACAGCGAAGCATTTAGCCTTGGTCTGGTGGTTAACACTGACAATTTTATTTTCCAAGTAATTTCAACTTCAATTGACGTTAGAGGTTACGTAGACAATGTTGATAATGAACTCGGGACATTTTCGATGAGACCAATTCCTTGGTGTTTTTCAACAAGGGACGAAAATGGAAGATTACGGCTGACGAAAAACGGTGCATAACAAAATGTATGTGCCATTGTGGGGTTCTGTTAAATTTTTAGTTTTATCTTTCAAGCAACGTTCGGTGTCGTGGGACAGTTTGGTCTTTCAAAAGCCCACAACGTCACATACATAAACGTTAGCGGTAAGCAAAGTGAAATTAAAAAGGATAAAACAAAATGAAATTAAAATTCCTTTCCATTGGCTTTCTCCTTGGTGGACTTGTTTTTTATTTCTTGCCTTCTATTGTTGAAATGACAAAAGACAAAATGATTAAAAAGAACAGCCAGCAGCTTATAACTAATAATTCAAATTGGCAATGGCCTGATAGTTTAGATGCTTTAATTGCAGCTTCAGAATATCATAAACTTGTATTTGAAAATGATGAGTTCAGGATTTTGGAAGTTACTATTAATCCTGGTCAACTTGATCCTATACATACACACAAAGGAAAAAGTATAGTGTGGGTTGTAATGACATCCCCAATTGTTTACAATACTTTTGGTATGGGTAGTGATAATAATTTGACTCTAGTAAAAAGGGATACCATAATTATTAAACAAGAAGAACTAAATAAAGCAAGTTGGGAAAATCCAGAACCTCCACATTCCGTTGAAAATATAGGTAATGACACATTTAAACTTTATAGAATAGAATACAAATAACGATGAAAAGCCTACCGCTAAAAACAAGTTAGCGGTAAGGCTAATTGGCACCAACAAAAAACAGAAAGATTTTGAGATTAAATATTGAAAATAAAATTTATAACTTTTATAAATAATAATTTATGAGAATTATCAAAGTAATACCGCTTGCAATCTTTTTAATTGTTGCCTTAAACCAAGCAAATGGGCAACCCAAAGAACCATCTACTGAGCACAAAAAACTATCAGCCATTGTAGGACGTTGGACTATTCAAGGAATGGAGGACAGGTATCTTGAAATCTGCGAAATGTATCAAGGTGGATACTTTTTAGTATGTAATACAGAATTCAAAACAAAATCAGGCGGATTAAGTAAAGGTGTAAGTATTATGGGTTACTCGACTGAAGGCAAGCATATAACATACTACCATTACGGAAGTTCAGGTGAAAGTCAAACTTTAAAGGGAAGAATTGATGAAGAGGGAAATCTTTTTTTTGAAGGAGAAGAGCTCATAAAAGGTAAACTGACTAAGACCCGGGTTGCCATGAATAAAGCTGGAGAGAATTATAACTTTAAAGAAGAAACTTCTGTAGACAATGGACCGTGGACAACTTCAACGGAGATTGTTTATATAAGAGTAAAGCTATGAGAGCATGATACAAAAGCCCAACCGCTAACAGGCGGCTTTCTACTATGCTGGCTTAAGAATATATCCTCATCTTTTTGTCGCTATCAGCTGCGGTTCGGGCTGGACGAATAAATCTCAACTGTAAATCTTAACTTCAACTTCATTTTTTCAATCGGCTTCTGTCCCGGCTGACGGATCACAGAATATCAGCACAGCAGAAAGCCCTGTACCTTATGCATAAG
>CAYNUV010000078.1:0-9440 GCA_964400245.1 uncultured Ignavibacteriaceae bacterium | reverse complement strand
CGCTTATTACAAAAACATTTTTTATGTTATTTGATATGACAGCTTTCAGTAAAGCATTAACATCTTCAGGATAGCCAGCCCACTTATCAGCTACATCTGATGGAAACCATCGCAAATCACTTGGCAGAGAATCTAATCTGGTTGTTTTAGCATATGCAGGATTAAACAAGACGGAACTTACAATCACCTTCCATTTTTGGGTTGAATTCTTCAAAGCATTAAAGAACCATTCTTTCTGATTTACCCCATTAATTTCATAACCTGCAAGAATAGAATGACCCGGCGGAGGAATGAATTTTCCATCTTTATTAAATGCAAAGCTATCTATATTTCTTTGCGCCCGAAGATCAAGGACAAAAAATTCAACATCACCAAAAACAAAGCTCTGCCATATTCCATTATCAGGATTTTTTAATTCATAATGAGGGAAGAAAGTTTTATACGCCCAGATTGAACTATCTTTTGCAGGATCGCTTCCATCTGAGTTATTAGCAGCAAAATCGTGATCATCATAAACATAAACAACAGGCATTTGGGATAGCACCTCAGAAACAAAAGGATAATTGTTATTGTATTTTGATTGATAACTTTTTTCGAGCAAATCTTTCTTTTCATTAAAACGGTAGCCATATTTTTTTTCTGTTGTATCGGGATATGTCCAGTCTCCAAGCTGTATAAAAAATCTTAGAGTATCATTTGCTATAACAGGGAAAATATCAGGATTGGGAATTCCCCAGCTTGCCTGCTGACATGAACCAAACCCAAAAGAAAAACTATATTCTTTATCAGTAAAAGTTTGAAAAGAATTCCATCTTTTAGAAGGATAACCATTTACAATTGCCCTGTAATAATACGTTGTGTTTGGTTTAAGATTGCTAACGGGGATTTTAACATAATTATAATTTTCGGCGAGTGATTTCACGCTCTCGCTATAAATAGAATTTTCAACATCTTGCTGCGTAAAAAGCTCAATGATTACATCCTGTTCCGAATATGTTTTTACAAGAACAATTGCAGAGGAGTCTGTTACTCCGCCAACAATAGGCCCTAATTGAACCTGGGCAAAGATTGTTTGGGAAGACAATAAAAGAAAAATTACAAATCTACTTTTCATTGAAGTAACCTTTTATTTTATTCGAAACACATTATAAACCGTTAAAACGGTTCTTATCTATTTTTGTTCCTGTAACCCATGACTTTAAGTCGTGGGTTAATAAAGACGAAAAGTTTATAACTGTTTCAACAGTTTTCATTTTTTTATTCAATATTCAAAAATAAACTTCATCCAACTGAAAACTTAAGCATTCGTAATGAAATTATTATTAAATTTTCCTGATATAAAAAATTTATTATGCTAAAAAGAAAATATTCTGTAATAGTTTCTGACCTGGGAAATGTGCTTATCCCATTTGATTATAGTATTGCATTCAGAAGACTTGAAAAAGTTGAACCTGGTTTGGGACAGAGGTTTCTCGATCAATACAAAGAGAATTATGATTTTCACAGGAGGTATGAACGGGGAGAAGTCCCCGAAGAAGAATTTCTTAAAAAGCTTTTGGGTTTTGTAAACAACAAAGTTGATAAAGAAACCATAATGGATGTTTACTCAAAAATTTTCACAGTAAATGAAGATGTAGTTGCGCTGCTTACCGAATTGAAAAAAAAATATAAACTTGTTCTTCTGTCCAATACAAACTCAATTCATCGAAAGTATGGATGGAATGAGTATGATTTTATAAATCTTTTTGATAAGCTAATCTTATCTTATGAAGTTGGTTCTGTGAAGCCCGAAAAAGAAATTTACAAAGCAGTAGAGAATTATACTCAACTTCCACCTGATGAACATATTTTCATTGATGATATTTTTGAATATGCTGAAGCTGCAAAAAAACTCGGCTGGGATGCTATTCAATTCATAAACTATAACCAGCTTGTAAACGAACTTAACGTCAGGGGAATTATTTGAAAAATGGCAGATTATTATTTTATATTGCTTATTGCCACAATAATAATGATAAGAGGATTATTTTTGCCCTTCAATAACTTTAACGAATTTAACGGATTAACTAAATTACTATTTAAATATTTAAAAAAAATTGTGGTGTTAAATGAAAACATTCAAGTATCTTTTCACAATTCTAATCACTCTTACTGCAATTAATTGTATGAAAGAAGTGGAAAAACCCGAGGAGTTTGTTTATCAGACAGAGCAGTTTGCGGATCTTGGAATACTTCGTTTCAAAGTAAATGGCTTTGAAGAATTATCTGCCAAGCAGAAAGAAATGCTCTATTATCTATACGAAGCAGCTCTTGCCGGGAGAGATATTTTCTATGATCAGAACTACAAGTATAATCTTAAAGTAAGAAAAACTCTGGAAGCCATTGTTGACAGTTATAAAGGTGATAGAAACTCAGATAACTTCAACAAGTTTATGGTTTATACAAAGAGAGTCTGGTTCTCAAGCGGGATCCATCATCACTATTCTAATGATAAAATCATTCCTGATTTTTTAAAAGAATACTTTGCAGAGCTTGTTAATAATTCCGATGCATCAAAATTTAATCTTGCGGAAGGAGAAACGATCGAACAATTAATTTCAACTTTAACTCCGGTTATTTTTGATAAGGAAATTGATGGTAAAAAAGTTAATCTCAATCCCGAGGCCGATCTTATTAAAACTTCTGCTGTTAATTTTTATGAAACCGGACTTACTCAGAAAGAAGTAGAAGATTTTTATTCTAAGATGGATAAGAAAGATGGTCCGCAGCCGATATGGTATGGATTGAATTCTAAAGTAGTTAAAGAAAATGGCGTACTTAAAGAAAAAGTCTGGAAAGTTGGAGGAATGTATACTCCGGCAATAGAAAAAATAGTTTACTGGTTGGAAAAGGCAAGCACTGTTGCTGAAAACGAAACACAAAAAGATGCGCTTGATAAACTAATTGAATATTATAAAACCGGTGACCTTAAAACCTGGGACGAATATAATATTCTTTGGGTACAGGATACTTCATCAAGAATAGATGTTGTGAATGGATCGGTAGAGGTTTATAACGATCCGCTCGGACATAAAGGTTCATACCAGTCGCTTGTTTCAATTAAAGACCTTGAAGCAACAAAAAGGATTAATGCAATCGGTAATGAAGCCCAATGGTTTGAAGATAACTCACCGATAATGGATGAGCATAAAAAGAAAAATGTTGTCGGTATTTCCGCAAAAGTTATTACGGTTGTTACAGGAGCGGGTGATGTCTCGCCATCATCACCTGTTGGCGTTAATCTTCCTAATGCAAACTGGATAAGACAGCAGCATGGCTCTAAATCTGTTTCGCTTGGAAATATTAGTGAATCTTATGATAAGGTTTCCTCAACCGGTGTGCTTGAAGAATTTGCATTTTCAGAAGAAGAAATAAGACTAGCAAAAGAACATGGTACTTTAGCAGGGAATCTTCATACAGATCTTCACGAAGTTATCGGGCACGCATCGGGACAAATTAATCCCGGTGTTGGAACCCCAAAACAAACTTTAAAGAATTATGCTTCTGCGATTGAAGAAGCCAGGGCTGATCTTATTGCTTTATATTATGCGATAGATCCTAAACTTGTTGAAATTGGTGTGATGACAACAATTGATGTTGGGAAAGCAGAATACAATAGCTACATAAGAAATGGTTTGATGCTTCAATTGAGAAGAATTATACCCGGAGATAATATTGAAGAATCTCATATGCGAAACAGGCAGGCTATCTCTAAATGGGTCTATGAAATGGGTAAAAAGGATAATATCATAGAAAAGAAAATAAAAGATGGAAAAACATATTTTGTTATGAATGATTATCAGAAGCTAAGAGAATTGTTTGGACAGCTATTAAGAGAAATTCAAAAAATTACTTCTGAAGGTGATTTTAAAGGCGCCCAGAATTTCATAGAGACTTATGGAGTTAAAGTTGATCCCGATTTGCATAAAGAAGTTTTAGTAAGATATGAAAAATTAAATGTGGCTCCTTACAAAGGTTTTATTAATCCAAAATTAGTTCCTGTTTATGAAGGAGAAAAAATTGTTGATGTGAAAATTGAATATCCCGATAATTTTACAGAACAGATGATGGATTATGGAAAGAATCATTCATTCCTGCCGGTAAATAATTAATTCTGTTTCCTTTTTGCAGGGACAAGGCATGCCTTGTCCCTGCAACTTACATCGAAATCATCCGTTCACATTTTTCTTTTGTATATTTTGAATTGTCTTTTTGCAATTAATTTACCGGAGATTACTTGGGTTTAGGAATCGGAATTGTCGGGTTACCGAATGTTGGGAAATCTACTTTATTTAACGCTCTCACAAAAGCACAAAATGCAGAAGCTGCTAATTATCCTTTCTGCACAATTGAGCCCAACAAAGCCGTTGTTCCTGTGCCGGATGAACGGATTGAAAAACTTGCTTCTCTTGTTAAGCCAGCGCGTGTAATTCATTCAACTGTGGATTTTGTGGATATAGCCGGTTTAGTAAAAGGTGCGAGCAAAGGTGAGGGACTTGGCAACCAGTTTTTAAGCAACATAAGAGAAACTGAAGCAATCGTCCAGGTTGTTAGATGTTTTGATAATCCTGATGTTGTTCATGTTGATGGAAGCGTTGATCCTTTAAGAGATATTGAAGTGATTGAAACAGAGCTTCTGCTTGCAGATGTTCAGACTCTTGAAAAAAAGATTGAACGTTTACAGAAAATGGCAAAGGGAGATAAAGAAGCAAAGCTTATGCTAGATGATGCTGAAGTTTTGTTGAAGTTTATGAATGAAGGAAATCCTGCTTCAATCTTTCCTGAAAAAGGGAAGGAAACAGTTAAGCAATTAATGAATGAACTCCGGCTGATGACTTTTAAGAAAACAGTTTACTGTGCCAATGTTGACGAGAATGGATTAGACAAGCATAGTGAGTATATAAAAAATGTTGCAAAGTTTGCTGAAGAAAGAAAAGCTGATTGGGTTAAGATATCTGCTAAAGTTGAGGAAGAACTGATTGGATTAAATGATGAGGAAAGAAAAGAATTTTTATCTTCTTATGGAGTGAATGAAAGCGGGCTTGAGAAAGTTATAAGAATGGGCTTCCACACTCTTGGCTTGAATAGCTACTTTACAGCGGGACCTAAGGAAGTCCGTGCGTGGACAATACATAAAGAAGATAAAGCGCCGCAGGCAGCAGGAGTTATCCACACAGATTTTGAAAAAGGATTTATACGCGCCGAAGTTATAAGCTATAATGATTATGTTAAGTACGGCTCAGAAGCAGCGTGCAAAGCCGCCGGTGTTATGCGCGTTGAAGGAAAAGATTATATTGTGCAGGATGGGGATGTAATGCACTTTTTGTTTAATGTGTAAAAGTAATCTTTATCTCATTGTAAATTTCTTTGTGATGAAAAAATTTTCCTTGACAAAACAAGTTTTTTACTTTAGGTTTATCCAATAGCTGTAATCTGGTTGATTAACTTAACGTAATATTCACAACCAACGGGGAAACAACCGCTGGAATCTTCAGGGCAACGTTAATTAAGCTGAAAATAATTTCTTATTGAGAGTGATAATGAAAATGATGATAAAATTTTTGTTATTGAATTTACTTCTCAATTCAGTTGGGTGTAATTCGGTAGAACCGGAAGAAAAGAACTATTTGCCCGGATCAAGAAATTATGAGTGGAAACTAATTCCTTTAAGTGAAATTGGTCCTAATAATTTATATACTCAATTGGGAGGTGTCTCAAATAATCAAATATGGATAAAAAGCCATGCGGGAGATTTTGATAAGACAATTTTGAAATATAATGGAACAACAATTTCAAATTATGGGTCTCTTTCGATGGATCCAAGTGCTGTTTTTGGTCTTGATAGCAATGAAATATGGTTTACCGGTACTGCGTTTGATATTTGGAAATACAATGGAAACTCAGTATCAAAATTCAGCACCCATATTTTAGAAGATTATTATAATTCATTCTTAGTCGATATATGGGGAAATGTTAAAAATAATATTTATGCTGTTGGAAGTGGAACAGTAACAAGTACGGGCAGAATTAATGCTTTGATAATGCATTATAGTGGTGAGTTATGGGAATATTCCATACCGCCAATACCTGATTTACATTTTGTAAGAATCAGAAATGGGCAAACCGATAATAAATATTACCTTTTGGGCGTTGAAGTGTGACCGGGAGAACCAGATTCTTATGGTTTTTACGAATTCGATGGATCAAATATTCAACGCTTTAGTTTATATGAAGAATCTAATACCATTGCTAAAAGTTTAACTTTGCTAGACAATATCCTTTATTTCTATGATGATAAAGAGATTTATAAAATGGTGTCCAATAAATTGCAGCACTTCATTTCTTTTAAAAATACTAATGTAAATGGTACCCAAATTTGGGGGAAAAATGAAAAAGATTTTTTCATACAAACAACTAGTGGAATCGGACATTACAATGGAAATAATTTGGAAACCCTTTTCAATATAGAAGATAATTTTGGAATCTTTGATGGATTGATTTTGGACTCAGATGTTTACTTCGTGGGATTTTATCGCGAATCCCTTAATTCTTTTTTAATTCATGGTTTGAAGAAATAATGATTGATTTACTAATTCCCAAAACGACAGCGAGTATTTTTTTTCTATTAATTTTAATATGCAGTTCATTTTCACAAGCACAAACGGAAGAAAACAATTTAAATCCAAAAATTTCTGCAGGAATAGGTTTTCAATCCTCTCCTCTCATTGGAATAAAGTCTAATATTAACATTGGATTATCATATAATTTATTTCTTACTATCCCATTAACTTACAGTAAAAAAATTAATCTATTATATAAATTTATTTATTGGGAGGGGAATTCAGCAATAACAAAGGAGAACTTTCAAGGTTGGGGAACAAGTATATCATTTATGTATGCTTTTATTTACAATCCAGATTTTAGGCTATATAGTTATTTCGGACCTTATTCAATAAAATCTTTAATTCCAATTTCCGTAGTTAACTATAATCTTGGGATTCAGTTGGAATATTATCTGAACAATAATTTTAGCTTAGGGGTTGACATAAACCAGTTATTAGCTTTCTTACAAGAAAATGTAAATCCCTATAAAGGTAGATATTACCCTTTAATTGTAACATTTAATCTTTTTTATCAATTTTAATATGGAGGACTTATGAAAAAAAATTATACTACAGTAATATTTATTTTATTGATAAATATTATAATAAATGCTCATGAGCAAAACACTCATCAATATATTGTGCGAGAAGCATATAAATTACTTCTACTTGATTTAGGATTATCTAGTATTCCTCAATTGAATACTTATATTGGTACAACTGAAGGAAGAAATGATACTGGTCCATTTAAATCTCCATTCGTAGTTTCTGGAGCTTGGAATGAAGATGAACAAGATCCAGTCTATCATTATAGTTTTCCAACTCCAACTTCTACTCATTTTTGGGAGGCAAATATAGGCGATGGTATTAATACTGCAACATATTTAGCATACCCAATATATTTAGGCGGCACAATTGGACCTTATGAAAATGCATATCAAAAAACTCAAAAATATTTAAATGGTGGATGGACTGTATATTACCAGTTAAGTGAGTATTGGTATTACGAATTTACATATAATTCTTTGGTAGATTTATATAAAAACAAAGAACTTTATGTTACATATCGCTCATATCTAGGTGAAAACACACATTATGATCCACCCCGACATATACAATGGTTTGTAAATAATGATTATTTAAGTCAGCAAGTTGTAGACGAAATAATAAATACTTTAACATTTAATATTTTAGGTAGAATTGCACATTTATTAGCTGATATGAGTGTTCCAACTCATACCCATAGAGATCAGCATGCAGATCCACAAGATACTTATGAAGTTTCTATGGACGAGTCAAATTCAGTTGCAACAGTTTCATTTACTCTTGGTTCAAATGTAAGCAGGAATTATAAAAAACCGGGAACCCGTTCTAAAGGTGTCGCTATGCTTAGAGAGGAATTCCTCAAAGCAAAAGATTATATGGATAAACTGAAGGATGAAAAGGATGATAAAAAACCTTCAAGGGATCTTAAGCTGGAAACACTTGCAAAAGTTCTATCGGGAGAAATACCTGCAATGTTTACAGTTCAAAAATCTACTGAAATTATGAGTGCATTGAGACTTCAGCAGGAATTTGGATTTAAGCTGATTCTTGATGGTGCAGCAGAAGCATATCTTTTAATAGATGAAATTAAAACTGCAGGTGTCTCAGTAATCCTTCATCCAACAATGATAAGAAATTATGGCGATACAAAAAATGTTTCTTTGGAAACTGCAGCAGTTCTAAGTAATGAAGAAATTAGTTTTGCTTTACAAAGTGGATATGAAAGCTATGTTCCCAAAACAAGGATCGTTCTTTTTGAAGCAGCAGTTGCAAATGCAAACGGATTATCATTTGAAGATGCACTTGCCTCAATCACAATTGATGCAGCAAAAATTCTTGGAATAGAAAACAGGGTTGGTTCAATTGAAGAAGAAAAGATGCAGATATAGTTTTATTCGATGGAAATCCTTTTGAGTATACTTCCCACGTTTGCATAGTTATTATAAACGGGGAAATAGTAAAGGAAGAATGTTTTTAATCTCCATGCTATAGTGTAGCACAGATTAGTAATCTGTATTACGGAAACATTTTTACTAATAAATATTATGCGACTATGAAGGTTATACATGATAAGCAGCAGCAGAAATTTTATTCAGAAAAAGACGGTAAAGAATCTTACATCAGGTACAGTATGTCAAATAAAGAAACAATTAATATTTTAAGAACTTTTGTTCCACCGGAACTGAGAAATAAAGGTTTAGCAGGAGAAATAGCAAAAGCAGCGCTTGAATATGCAAAGGAAAATAATTTAAAAGTTATTCCCACCTGCTCTTATGTTGATTATTTTATTGATAAGAATAAAGAATATGAAAAGTTGTTAGAATAAGGTGTGTATTGACCCAAATTTAATAAGATGCCGGATCAAGTCCGGCATGACAGAAATCTTTTGAATAAAAATTTATATCAATTTAGCATTCAAACTCATCTCTACTGCTTTTAAAGCTTTTGATACAGGGCAGGTTGATTTTGTATCTTCAGCATATTTTTTAAATCCTGCTGAATCAATTCCCTCAACGCTGCCTTCAGTATTTATTACTATTTTTGTAATGGTAAAACCGCTCTCAAGCTTTTCAAGATGAACATCATCTACAGTTTTAATTGAATTAACTTTAAATCCATTCTTTGAAAGATTATTTGCCAGCGCCATAGAAAAACAGGCAGCATGTGCGGCACCCAAGAGCTCTTCAGGGTTTGTGGTATTTCCTGATTCAAATCTTGAAACAGCATTATAATCTATATTATTTAAAACTCCCG
>CAYNUV010000077.1:0-9459 GCA_964400245.1 uncultured Ignavibacteriaceae bacterium | reverse complement strand
TTTAAGAGTGCCTGGAGAAACAGGATAATTAAAATGAATATTTGCCTGCACGCTAATCTTGTAAGATTCGTTGGGAATCTGGTTCCAGAAAAATTCTACTTTGGTTGCATCAAAATCGGGAGTGTGAAATTCATATTCTTCAAAATCAGAATCAAAAGTTGTTTTAAATAAAACTTTATCTGTAACCTTTGCTTTATAAGATTGAATCAGCTCAAGAGGATAATCTGGTGAAAAAATAAGTGTGTTGCCTGATGTCCATTTAAACTTACCTGCAATCTTTGGTTCAAACTTTATGAATTCACCGGTAAGCCATTTATCAAGAGTGTCAGCCGGAGCGAGGTTTTCAGAAAATTCTATTATGAAAGTTGTAAGATTGGCAACTTCACCTTGCGGAGAGAATTCTTCAATTGTAACCGAGTTATCAGTTCCGCAGCCGTTAAAGAAAAAATAAATAATTGAGACGACAAGAGAGCATTTAAGAAGTTTCACAATAACACCCCTTTAATAGGTTTAAAAGAAAAGTGTAATTATTTGATATGAAAAATAGTAATTGGAATGAAATGAGGAAACAGAAAAGTGACGCTAATAAATATTTTTTTCCGTCAAGTTGGTAATCTTCAGTTCGCATTCCTCAGTCTGCAATCTCAAACATTAACATCAAAAAATAGATTTATAAAAATTACTTGCTGAGAATTATTTTTCGTGTTTCAATAAAATCACCAGCCTTCAATTGATAAAAATAAATCCCGCTTGCCAATTCACTTCCATCAAACTCAACCTCATATTCTCCCGGCTGTTTTTCTTCATTAACAAGAGTTGCTACTTCCCGTCCCAACACATCATAAATTTTTAACGAAACAAATCCGAAATTCGCAATCCGGAATTTGATATTTGTTGTTGGGTTGAATGGATTAGGATAGTTTTGGAAAAGGGAAAATTTATTTAGCAAATTATTTTTATCATCAACATCTATGGGTAATGAACTTATTTTAAATACACCATCGCCAAAAGTTCCAAGAAAGATTGTATAAGCTTCAGGAATTGCCACTACATTTGCAGAAATCATACTTGAAATCCCTTTAATTGGAATCTCCGTTTGAACCTCAACCCAGTTCTCCGTGTCATTACTATAAAATAAACCAAACTCATTTGAACTTGTTGATCCTCCTGCATACAAATTAAAGGTCCAGTTAAAAGCCATTCCATAAAAGTAATACGGAGTATTTGTTAATCCGGTTGGATTCCACGTAGCTCCACCATCAGTTGTTTTAATAACTACGCCTTCCATTCCTGCATAGACTGTATTGGTATCAAATTCAAACTTATCAAATTCAATTGAGTTGCATGCATTATCCCCTCCAAGATCAGGGTATGCTGTCATCCAGGTTTCACCCAAATCAGTTGATTTGGAAATGTATGGGGCAAAGATTCCTGTTTCACCCCCAATCCAAACATCGCCAGTTGTCCAGTTGGTTTTTACTACATTCACTATGCCTATTCCACTATTGAAAACTTCTTCATACCAAGTATCTATTCCCCTTCTAAATAATTTTCCATTTCCCGCTACAAATGTCTCTCCACAAATTACCGGACTCGGAAATCCATCCATAGCATCTATTGATGTAATTTCATTCCTGTTAATTCCGCTATCTGCAATAGTCCAATCACCATCGCAATAGCAATAGATAAGTGCAGAATCACCTGGAGTAAACTTTGGAGAAACTCCTGCTGTAACCGTCCAGTCTAAAGGGCCAACATCATGAGGATATACAACATTTACTTTCTTACCTTCTAAACCTATATGAGTCCATGCAGAAACTAGGCCTCTTCTATATACCCCGGAATCAGTAGCAGCAAACAAATAACCATTATAATATTTAATATCATTTATATTCATTCCTTCCAAACCAAAAGATTCGATTTCCTGAGAGCGAGCAATATTATTTGAAAGAATAAGAACTAAAATTGTACTGAGTAATATTTTACTTTTATTTTTCATATTACCTCCTTTTAATTCTATTTAAGCAAAATCATTTTTTTTGTTGAAGAATATTTTTCTGTCTGAAGTTTATAGAAATAGATTCCACTTGATAAGTGCGAAGCATCGAATTTAATTTCATATTCACCTGGAAATTTTTCTTCATTAATAAGAGTTGCAACTTCCCTTCCTAACACATCATAAACTTTTAAACTCACAAATCCGAAATTCGCAATCCGAAATCCGATATTGGTTGTTGGATTAAACGGATTAGGGTAGTTTTGGGAGAGAGAGAATTTTCTTGGATATAATTTCTGATTATCAACATCAACTAAAGATGAAAAATTAAATCTCCACATACCATCTTCAGTAGCTGCAAAGAGATAATAATCTTTTATGAAGAGAGAAAATATATAATCAAATTTAGTTAGAATTAATCCTTCCGTTATATCAGTCCAACTTTCAACCATCATTCTTACTGAAAAAAACCAAAAATGAATAACTCGAATCAACACCAGCTGAGAACATAATTCCGGGTTTTCCGGCCAATTTTCGTATGTTATAAATCGAAGTCATTCCTGCATTAAATATTTCCCAATCTAAACCTCCATTAGATGAACGCGCGACGCCACTGTTTCCACCGGAAAACAAATAATTATTATTTTTAACTAAAGGATGAATTGACGCAGGGGTACTGTTGCTTATAAAATTCCAGGTTAATCCATTATCCTCGGAATTATAGATTTCATTTGAATTAGTAACAAGATAAATTAAATCATCAATTGAATACAGCCAGCTGGAATTTGAAGGCACTGATTCTAATACATGCCATATATTGCCAGAATCTATAGATTTAATAAATGAATCGCCTGTGCAAGCAAAAACAATATCGTTATGCACCAAAAGATTATAAACACCATAAGTTTCTTCATATAGTGTGTCCCATAATATTAAGTTGTTATCTGATCTGAAAATGCTAGGTGCTGGAGGACAAAAGAGAATACAATTCCACATTCTCGAACTAAATAAATAATTTTGCATCGTTTCTAACTCATCTATCCATAACTCATTTATAAACCCCAGGCTATCCCATGAGTCACCATAATTAGTTGATCCATAAAAAACTGTTTGATTACCGGAAGGTCCTGAAATGGGAATGATTAATAAATCTTCAATTAGGCAAATATCATAAATAGACTTGCTGTCAAAACCTATTCTTTCCCATTGTGCATTTAAATAAATAGATGGCGTTAAGAACAGCATGAATAAAAGTATTTTTGATTCCAATTTCATATTCCCTCCAATATTTAATATTTCACTTTAAATAAATCATTTTCTTAGTTAAAGAATAATTCTCCGTCTGAAGTTTGTAGAAATAAATTCCACTTGATAATCCTGAAGCATCGAATTCAACCTCATATTCACCGGCTGGTTTTTCTTCATTAACAAGAGATGCTACTTCCCTTCCGAGAACATCATAAACCTTTAAAGAAACAAATCCGAAATTCGCAATCCGAAATCCGATATTTGTTGCTGGGTTAAATGGGTTTGGATAGTTTTGGGAAAGGGAATATGAAGATGGAAATTTTTTTTGATAATCTTCTACGAAAGTAGAACCTCCATTTGTAGTTTTAAGTATAATTCCTCCATTCCCTACGATCCAACCAATATATTCATTTACAAATTTTATACAATTTAGGGTGTTGGGTGTATTAGTTATATATTTTTCCCAACTTATTCCGCCATCTGTTGTTTTCAATAATAATCCTGATGAGCCACATACAAATCCTTTTAAAGAATCTAAAAAAAATACTGATTGTAGATTTTCATTATATCCAACATGATTTAATTCCCAATTAAATCCACCATCATTTGTGAACCATAGTTCACCACCTCCACCAGCAACAGCCCAACCTTTGTATCTATTTAAAAAGTAGACATCGTTCATTGGATTCTCGGAAATGTCAGGCATATCTATCTAATCAATTCCTCCACTTGTTGTTCTCAAAATTTTTCCAAGATTATAGTCCCCTATCGTCAGCCATCCATAATTTTCGTCAATAAAAAATAGATTACTAATGTTATTATTTGGAAACTCTTTTTGAGTCAACCAGAATTGTCCACCATCTGTTGTCTTTTTTAATGTTCTCCCAGAAATAACCCAACCGATATTTTCATTTATAAAAAAGATATCCCAAATAGTTCCTGAAGAATCTAAATTATGACTAACCCAACTTTCACCTGCATCCGTACTTTTGTAAAGTATACCTCCATAACCGCCAATCCATCCTTCATTAGAATTAATGAAAAATACCTTATATAGAGGAGTATCAATCAATCTTAATTTTTCATTCCAGCTATTACCTCCATCGTTGGTTTTTAATAAAACCGAGAACCCTTCTATACCCGATCCTGATGGACCAACTATCCATCCATTATTTATATCTTTAAAATCAGAAGATTTAAAAGAGCCATAAAACTTATCATCAAACAATAGACTCCAATCCGTCCCTAAATTTGACGTTTTATATATTGAGCCTTTGTTGGTAACAGCAATACCATCGTTAGTAATGTTAAATGAGATACTATTGAAATAAACAATATGAGGAGGATCAGTTATTACTTGTTCCCAATTTGAACCGCCATTTACAGTTTTTAAAATTATGCCGTAATCTATTCCGGCAGCTAAGCCATAGCCAACTATAAAACCTGTTTGATCCGAAATAAATTTTATATCTCTTGCAATTGTTTCGAGAATGCTGTTGTATAAATTACCCCAAGTTTTACCTTTATCGGTTGTTTTCCAGATATCGCTTTGATTATATGGAGGAGGATAAAGAGGGACTGAAGAGCTTACTGCATAACCATTATTATCATTAACAAAATCCAAAGCTCTAAATTTATAACCATTATGACTATTTGATTCCCAATTATTACCGCCATCGGAAGTGTAAAGAAAAAAACCATCATACCCTAAAGCACAACCATCATTGAGATTTGAAAAATGTATATCACTAATTATACTGGTTATTCCAGAGTTTTGAATTTCCCAGGATTCACCGTTATCTGAAGTATTAATGATTAAACCACTATCTCCACAAATCCAGGAATTATTAATATCTAAATTATAGATAGCTCTAAGATTATTTTTAATATTAATTTCTTTCTTTATCCAGTTTTCCCCTGAATCAGTAGTTTTTAAAATTACACCACTATCACCAATAGTAAAACCAGTTTCACTATTTATAAAACTAATATCTCTCAGGGTTAATTCAGTATTAGTTGTTTGTGGGCACCAGTTTAAACCAGTATCAGTAGACTTAATAATTAAACCTTTTTCTCCGACAGCAAATACAATATCAGAATCAACATGTAAAACTTTTAAAGTGTTTTGCCTCGGTGGCATTCCATTCTGCCAAATCCATTGTGCATTATTGTTTAATTGTAAAAAAAATATGATAATAATTATTAAAATCGTTTTCATTTTACCCCTCTTAAAATATTCTCTATTGAATTGTTCTGATATTACTGAATTGGATATAAAAATAGGAAAGCATGAAAAGAGACAAGATATTTTCTTCATAACACCCCCTTCTGGTATTAAAGGTTATCTAAAACTTAAATAATTAAAAGTGAATAAGCAATGAGAATTTATGGTAGGCTTCGCCGCCGGAGGATTTCAAACAAGATTATTCCTGCTGAAACGGATACGTTTAATGATTGGATTGCCCCTTTCATAGGAATATTAATTAACAAATCGCAATTATCAATAGTTAATCTTCTTATTCCTTTTTCTTCGTTCCCAAGAATTAGTGCGACGGGAATTTTATAATCTACTTCAGTATATACTTTTGATTCTTCTGAAAGTGATGAACCGATGACCCAGAATCCTTCTTCTTTTAATTGCTTTAATGTTTGTGCAAGATTTGTTACTGAACATAATTTGATATGCTCAGTTGCACCGGCAGAAGTTTTAACAACTGTTTCATTAATTGGCGCTGAGTTATACTTTGTAAAAATTATTCCATTAACGCCGCTGCATTCTGCTGTCCTTATTATCGCGCCAACATTATGAGTATCCTGGATTGAATCTAAAACTACAAGAAGAGGATATTTATCCCGCAAATGCGGGATGTCTTCGGCATTTTTTTTTGATGATGAAATTATTTCTTCAAGCGAATAAAATTTCTGTTCGGATTTTTTGGCTGCAACTCCCTGTGCATTTGGATTATTTGTAATCGTCCTGAATCTATCCAAAGGAACAAGGTTACACTTGATTCCTTTTTTCTTTGCAGCGATCCGGATTGTCTCTACTATTCCGCCCTGCTGCCCGTAAAGAATATAAACCTGCTCAAGCTCCTCACCGGAGTTGATTGCTTCTAAAACTGGTTTACGTCCGACAATTAAACTCATGGTGCCAGTAGAATACCTGATTCCGGATACCTGATTCCAGATACCGGATGATGGATATTTAATTGAATCACTTTTGACTTTTTCCGCCGGAGGCGGATCCGCCTTTGGCGGAGACTTTTACTTCAAATGGCGGCGGAATAAATTTTTTCAAACCTTTATTCTTTGCAAAGTAGATTAATCCAATCACACCAACAATGGATAATACAACAGAAATTAATTGAGCTTCCGAAAGGCCAAACATTATTCTCGGGTTAAGTCTGATGAATTCAACTGAAAATCTTTCTATGCCGATAAAGATCAGGTAAAACATAAAGAGTTTACCATCAATCCATTCCTTCTTCCTCAGCTTCCAGAGAATAAAAAAAATGACAGCACAAATTAAAAACTCATAAACAGGAGCCGGATGAAGAAGGGTGTTATCAGGTACAATTCCATTTGGATAATTCTTTGCAATCTCCGATCCCTGAAACATAACTGAAGGAGGAACTGTTCCGTTTTCATAATTTGTTCCCCATGGCAGATTAGTTGGAATACCATAATCACCATCGCCAGCAAGATGACAACCAATTCTTCCTATTCCGTAAGCCAAAGCAAGTGCAGGTGCGGCGGCATCTCCAATAACAAGAAAAGGAATTTTTTTTCTTCGTGCATAAATCCAGACAGAAACAACTGCAACAATTAATCCTCCGAAAAAAGTAAGACCGCCGGGAGAAAATGCCATTCCAACAGGATCATTTAAAAAAGCATCAAAGTTTTCAAAAAGATGAAAAAGTTTTGCACCGATTATTCCAAACACTATTGAAAGAATTGTTATCTCAGTCGCAAAACTAGGATTAAGTTTTTTCCTTTCAATTTCTTTTGTAAGAAGCCAGCTTGAAGTTATAAAAGCAATGCCAAGCATTAAGCCATAACTGTAAACTGTAAAAGGACCAATTTTAAATAATTCGGGATACATTAAATTCCTTTCAATTCAAAAATCAAAATTCAAATCAAGTTCGGGACAGGCTTTTTTACTTTTGACCTATCATCAATTCATCTAATTTATTTAAATGAATAATCTTCTGTTCTCCTGTTTCCATAGTCTTCAGGTTCGCCATTCCGTTTTTATATTCATCACCACCAATAAACAAAACATATTTTGCTTTCAACCTGTTTGCTTCTCTCATTTGTGCTTTTAAACTACGTTCAAGATAATCATACTCAACAGAAATATTTTTTCTTCTGAAATAAAGAGCAAGCTCAAAAACTTTTTGAGTTAGTTCATCATTAAGTCTTGTAATAAACAAATCAATTTTTGCTTCGGGAATGTTGAGAGATTTTTCATTCTCACAAGCTAAAAGAATTCTTTCTATTCCGGCTGCAAAACCAACTCCGGGAGTTGGTATACCGCCAAGCTGCTCAACAAGAAGATCATATCTTCCGCCACCGCATAAAGCATTCTGTGAACCAACTTTTCCGCTTAAAATTTCAAAAGTAGTTTTTGTGTAATAATCTAATCCTCTTACAAGATAAGGATCAACTTCAAAAGGAATTTCAGAAATCTTTAAAGTCTCTTTAACAACTTCAAAATTATTTTTACTTTCATCATCAAGATGATTTAAAAGCAAAGGAGCTACTTTCATAATCTTCTTATCATTTTCATCTTTGCTGTCAAATATTCTCAGAATATTTTTTCCAAATCTTTTTCTGCTGTCTTCAGAAAGTTTATCTTTTTTATCAGAGAGATATTCTTTCAGTTTTTCTTTATAAAGATTTCTTGATTCCGGTGTACCGAGAGAATTTATTTTTACTGAAAGATCTTTTAAACCAAGTGCTTTCAGAATTTCATAAGCTACCTGGATCATTTCTACATCGAGATAAACGGAAGAGCTGCCAAGAGCTTCTGCACCAAACTGGTGGAATTGTCTTAATCTTCCTGCCTGCGGTCTTTCCTGCCGGAACATTGGTGAAATATAATAAAGCTTGTTTAGAGATTGCTGCTTGCCAAGTGAGTGCTCAATAAATGCTCTCACAACTGAAGCAGTCATTTCAGGTTTAAGAGTAATGTTGTTCCCGCTTCTATCAACAAAAGAATACATTTCTTTGCCAACAATATCTGTCTCTTCGCCGATTCCTCTTGCAAAAAGGAATGTTTCTTCAAAGATTGGAGTTCTTATTTCACTATAGTTAAAGTTTTTAAAGATTTGTTCAATTGTTCTTTCAACAATTTTCCAGGAAGGAATTTCATCTGGCAGAATATCTTTAGTTCCGGGTATAGCTTTAATCATAAATGAAATTGTTTGTCATGCTGAACTTGTTTCAGCATCTTTTTTAATGTTGAAACTGCATTCAGATTCCGAAACAAGTTCGGAATGACAAGTCGAATTCACACCTCAAAATAATTTTCTTCTTCTTTCCTGAATAGTTCAAAGATTTCTTCAGATGAATTTGCTTTTGCAAGCTTCTCCCTGAATTCATCTTTGTTCATCATTCTTGAAATACGGCTTAACAGCTTAATGTGTGTACTTACGAGATTATCTTTTCCTACCAAAAGAAAAATTAAATTAACAGGTTTATTATCAAGAGACTGATACTCAACCGGTATATTACTTTTACCAAAAGCAGCAATCATTTCATTTATTGCATCTGTTTTTCCGTGAGGAATTGCAAAACCTTTTCCAACTCCTGTGGACATAATTTTTTCCCGCTGAAGAACAGCATTGCGGACTTTTTCAATATCAATTATGCGCTCATCTGTATTAAAAAGATTTATAAGCTCGTTAATAATTTCTTCCTTCTGCTTTCCTTTTAGTTCAGAAATTATAAATTCTTTTTTTAGAATGTCGGTAACCTTCATCAGAATCCCGGATTAAATTAAAATTAAACAATCAAAATTACGCTGCAATTTAATAATACACCTTTAGTTAATCAATTTAATTAAGAAGTAAGAATGAAATAATAAATGTTGTCCAAAATATTTTTTGAGACTAAAAATAAAAGCAAAATACATCAACAATAAAACTTTTCTTAAGTCGTTTGGAACTCATCCCCACCCTTCTCTTACAAAGAGAAGGGATTATTAATTCTGA
>CAYNUV010000076.1:0-9481 GCA_964400245.1 uncultured Ignavibacteriaceae bacterium | reverse complement strand
CACCACCGTGTTGAGCAATTGCGTGTGCGATTTCGTGACCCATCACAACAGCTAACCCCGTTTCATTTTGTGTTACGGGAAGTATTCCTGTGTAAACAACAACTTTACCTCCTGGCATACACCAGGCATTTACTTCAGGGCTTTCAATCAGATTGAATTCCCAGGCATATCCCTTCAGTTCTTTGGAAAGATTGTGCTCTGCAAAATAACTTTCAACAGCACTTTTGATGTTTAATCCGACCCGCTTCACCATATTAGTCTTTTCAACATCTGTGCTCAGTTTATTCTGTTTCAGAAATTCATCGTACTGCTGAAAACTTAATGCATTTATTTCCGAAGCTGAAATCAGACTAAGCTGAGATCTCCCTGTAATAGGAACAGTGCTGCAATGATAAACTATTAATGAAAGCAGAATAACCGGAACAAATATTTTTAATGCTTTCATTCTAAACCTCCTGATGTAAATATTTTATATGATTTATTAAAATATATAAAAATGTTTACAGCAGGACAATCAAGCGAAGGGATGAAAAAGGAACTACATCTTTTAGATAAGTCAGCTTCTTAAGTAATTTAACATTCCGGCGAGACGAAATAACCCACCTCTAAATATCCTCCAGGGAGGAGACTTTGTTATTGGTTTTTTCATTTTATTGATAATGTTTTATAGAAGAATTATTATTAAGTTATTTAATAATACCGGGAGATAATTTATGATTAAAGGTGTTCACACAATGTTTTATTCTTCACAAGTTGAAGAGTTACGCAAATTCTTAAAAGATAAATTGCAATTTCCGTTTTCTGATGTAGGCGACGGCTGGCTTATCTTTGATCTTCCTGAAGCCGATATGGGATGTCATCCTGCAGAAGATGAGGAACTTTCAGGCACTCACAATATTTCATTTTACTGTGATGATATCAAAAAAACAGTTAATGAATTGAAATTACGCGGCGTGGAATTTACAGATGATATTACAAATGCAGGTTACGGTTTAGTAACTCATTTTATTATGCCGGGAGAGATTATAGTACAATTATATGAGCCACTGTATCAAAAAAAATCTTTGAAAAGATAATATCTCATTAGTTTATTCTCCATCGAATCTTAAAGGGTTAAAATTAATTTGTTTTGTCCTGTTGACTATTTGCGGTAGGCGACATAATTTCCTTTTGGAAAATAACAATATCCATCCACTTATCGAGGAAACAGAATGGATCAAATCAAAAAATTCTCACCTGCAGTATTTGCAATAATTATTTTTTGTTTTTTTCTTCCTTTCGTTAATCTAACCTGCAGCGGCCAAACTGTAATGTCGCTTACAGGTATTCAATTAATTACCGGTGCAGAGTATAAACCGCAAGGTATGCTTGGTCAGCAGGGAATGTTTGAAGATCAGTCAGGGCAATCGGGACAGCTAGCCTCTAACCAGAATGTTGATTCTCAACCAATGGCTCTTTTTGCATTAGTAATTGCAGTTCTGGGATTAGCTTTAAGTTTTGTAAGAAAAAAGTTAATGGCAATTGTGTGTCTGGTATTATCGGTACTTGGTGCCGTTTGTTTGCTTCTGTTAAAAGCAAGCCTCGATAGCGATGCATCTATGCAGGGTCAGGGCGTAGTTCAAATTGAATATCAATTTGGATACTGGTTTACATTCTTACTTTTTATTATTGGTGCAGTTTTACAGTGGTTTAATTTTAAAGAACCAAGTGAACCAGTTACTATATCAGGACTTCCTCCTGTATAATCTAATTTATTTGTCATTCCGGCCTTGCCTACCGAAGGCAGGCTTGAACCAGAATCTATTAGAGAAATATAGACATACTAATAATTTATTTAGAGATTTAATCCCGCTCTGTAAAAACAGGCGGGATTTTTTTTGCTGATCGTCCTTTAAGGAAATAATTAAAATAAAAATTCTATCATATGTATTCAGTAAATTATTAAGTTTTATTCTTTTCATTTGAATGCCATTTGTGTAATTTAGATCAGAAAAAAATATTGCAGTAAAACATTATGATACCTGCCAATAAAACGATTACTTCCAAAAATATTTCAACTCTTCATTTGCTTAAAGCAGTAATTCTGATAACCATAACTATCATTTTATTCTCATCAGGGTGTTCAGGACCGGAAAATTCAAAAAAGAAAAGAATCGTAATTGGAATTCAGTCTGATGTTCAGACTATAAATCCAATGTATGCTTTTAGTTTAATAGAAGGTCATCTTATCGATTTATTGTTCTTAAAACCTGCAATGGAAATATGGAATGACTCTCTGGGTGTTATTGAATTTGCGCCAATGCTTGCCGAAAAATGGGAATGGAGTGAAGATTCTTCATCAATTACTTTATACCTGAGAGATAATATTTATTGGTCGGATGGAAAACCGGTAACTGCTGATGATATTATTTTTTCTTTTGATATCTATTCAGACCCGAAAGTTGAAAGCAGGTTCTTTGGACAGTTTATTAATTTTAATTCTATTGACGGTCTTCAGATAGATATTAATAAAACGTTTAAGATTATCTCCCCGCGAATTCTTACAATTAATTTTAAAGAAGGGACCTCGCCTTCTTTAATAGATATTAATTTAGAAATTATACCAAGGCACATCTGGTCTGAATATCCAAGAGAAGAAGTCACCCAGGCAAAAACAAATTTTGAACCTGTTACAAGCGGTCCATTTAAATTAACTAAATGGGAAAGAGAATCATTAATCTCTTTGGTAATTGATAGTTCCTCATTTCTATTTAATCCTGAAAATATTAATGAGATTATATTTAAGATTATACCGGATTATAAATCGAGAATTACCCAGCTAAAAACCGGCTCAATAGACTTGCTGGACAATGTAAAAAGTGAAGATGCTGTTGAATTAAAATCGCTTGACGAATTAAAAGTAATTTCATTGAGGGGAAGAGATTATGATTATATTGGCTGGAATCATATTGATCCAAAGGAATATAAGAAATCTAAAATAACCCCTAATAAAATATTTTCATCTCCGCAAATAAGGAAAGCTTTAACTTTAGCTGTTAACAGGGAAGAAATCCTTCAATCATTTATTGGAGAATATGGAGAGGTTTGTAACGGACCGGTATCACCAATGTTCAAAATTTATTTTAATGATTCTATACCCTCAGATAGTTACAATCCAGAGAAAGCCAGTAAAATACTAAAGCAAAATGGCTGGGATGATACAGACAATGATGGGATTCTTGAAAAAGGTAGTATGGAATTTAAATTTGATCTTTATACTAACTCCGGAAATCCCAGAAGAAATTATGTGGCTAATGTTATAAAAAATAATCTTAAGGCTATCGGGGTTGATGCAAATATCCAGACGATTGAAACCAGCACTTTTGTGGAAGGTTTAAGGAACCGGAATTATGATGCATGGTTAGCAGGCTGGACAATTCCTATTCCGATTGATTTGAATCCATACTGGAATTCAAATCAGGAAACCGGCTTTCTTAATTTTTCTACCTATAAAAATACAAAGCTCGATAAGCTTCTTAACGGACTTCAGGAAAGCTTGCCTGAATCAGAAAAGATTTTGATTTATAAAAAACTGCAAAATATTTTTTATGATGATGAGCCTGTTACTTTTCTATATTGGTTTGATAATATCGTTGCTTACAATCAGAGAATAACCAAAATAAAATTTTCAGTACTCGGATTGGTTAAGAATGCATGGGAATGGGAAGTTGATTAATAATCAAGTCGATTTTAAATCCTTGTTATATACAAAACCGTTGAAACAGTTGTTAATATAATTGTTTTTAATAGCCCATGACTTAAGTCGTTGGTTACTCTTAGCAAATTGATAAATAATCAAAAGATTTGCAGCAATTATTAACCGGCAGGTAAAGTAAAATAAAAAGTTGTCTCCTGATCCTTTTTACTTTCTACCCAGATTTTACCTCCCTGTTTTTCCACTAATTCTTTACAAAGAATAAGACCTAAACCTGTGCCGGATTCTTTCGCAGTACCTTTTGTTGAATGACTGATATCCGCTCTGAACAATTTGTCAATGTCCTTTTCATCTATTCCGACACCTATATCAATTACTTTTATAGTTACATAACCTGCATTCGATTCTGCCGTAACCGACACAGTACCACTTGGTTTTGTAAACTTAATTGCGTTTGAAATAAGATTTCTTAGGATTGTTTGTGTCATTTTAACATCAGCAAAAACAGATATCCCCGGCTCAATATCTATTCTACATGTAATCGCTTTGTTTTTTAAATTCTGATTGTAAAGAGATTCAAGATTTTTTATAACCGGAAGAATTTCCATTTTCACTGGTTCGTAAAGAATTTTGCCAGTCTGTATTCTAGACCATTCGAGAAGATTTTCCATTAGAGCAAAAGTGTTTCTGGAAGTATCGGCAGCTTCGTTAATGATCTCCAGTTTTTCCGCTTCTTCAAGAGTATCATAAGACTCTGTGAGTATTTCAAGAATCTGCATAAGTCCGCCAAGAGGGCTTCTCAAATCATGAGAAATTATAGAAAAAAATTTATCCTTTGATTTATTAATTTCAAGAAGTTCAGCATTCACTTTTTTAATTTTTTCTTCATATTCTTTCTGGGCATTAATGTTAGTACAGGAACCGATAAAGCCCATAAAAATATTTTCACTGTTAAAACGTGGTGTCCCCTTAATTATCATCCATTCATACTTGCCATCTTTTCTCTTAAGCCTGAATTCAAATGTAAAAGGTTTCCTGGATCTGAAAACATCACCGTATTTGCTCAATAATTTTTCCTGATCTTCCGGATGAACATCTCTCAACCAGTTCATTCCTAAATGATCACCAATCTTTTTACCTGAATAATTGAGCCAAACTTCATTTACAAAACTGAAAAGCCCTTCCACATCAGCAATCCATATCATAACCGGCGCAGTGTTTGCAATATTCTCAAATCTTGCTTCGCTATCTTTTAGTAATTCTTCTTTCATCTTTTGAGGAGTAAAATTGATCAGGGCTAAAAAGCAAAATCTGTTTTTTGTACCGGGAGATTCTACACAACTGAGCATTGTTAAGGCAGGGAAATAACTGTTATTTATTCCTCTAAACTTTATTTCTAATGTTTGAGATTCTGAAATTCTGAAGACTTTTTTTAAAGTTAACCTAAATTGCTCTTTCTCATTTTCATCAATAAATTCAGAGAAATTTTTGTTAAGGATTTCTTTTTTATCATTGCAGATTAATGATAGACCTAGCTTATTAACATCAATTATTAAAGCATCCTGGTTCAATACAAATAAACCTGCCGGGAAAAATTCAATTGTTTGGGAGAATGTATTGAGGTAATTATTCAAATTACTTTCAAGTATTAAGGAAGATGTATGATCCTGATTTTTCATATTTCAATATGCTCAATTTCTACGATAAAATAAGTGCTGAAATAAAAATTTATCTGCAATCAAACTATTACATAATCGAGATTTAAAGTTTTCGATATATGTAATAAGAAATTCTCAAATTACTTTTCCAAAATGAAGCATATTTATTTTAAAAAGATGCTTTTATTAATCTTTTATCAGTATTCATTACAATTCTTTTTAATATGTGGCATAATTTAACTTTCTAAAATAATGTGTCATCTTAAAACAGAATACTAATTTATAGCAGTAACTCTTACAAAATTATCAAGAACTAGTTACCGAAAGCAATTTTGCAAAAAAATAGTTAGGTAGAAATTACCAAAGTTGTAGTGGTATCTGTGTTGTAACTTGAGAGCAGTTGAAAAAATGAAACACATAAGGAAAATAGAAAAAATGAAATCACAAATGTTAAATAAATCTCTAAGAAAGGGGATAAAGTAATGCGTAATTATTTGTATTTATTCTTGTTAGTATCACTATTTGTAATTGGTTGCAGAGAAGAATCATCTGTTCTTACTCCAAATAACACAATAAATAGTAATGAACCAAACTGGATTGTCTTACCGGCTTCTGAAGACCTAAGTCTAAGAAAAGATATTACTGTTAGTAAAATGATATATGGGAACCAGGAATCATTATTAGAAATTAATAGTGGTTATGCAGGTGGTGTACACGGCTGGATATCAATTACTGCAAATGCAAGATTTCAGCGGAATTCATTTACCGGTCAAAGATATACTACATTGTCAGTTAATGACCAGAATGGAACTGCTACTTTTTCACCATCAGGTAGTTTCACAAAGCCTGTAATTTATAATCTTACAATTATGGGTCTTAATTTGAATAATGTAAATCCTGCTACAGTTAGCTTTGTTTATATGGCTCCTAATGGCAGCTATGTTAAACCAAAATATGATCGGATTTTTGTTGAAAAGCAGTCTGGTAAATTACAGATTATTAATGCTGAACTGCCTCATTTTTCAAGATACGGATTTGTTAATTAAATTTTTCCAGAGAAAAAAAATGCAGAATACATTTGAGATTGAACTTGATAAACTGTTGAAAGAATACTTTGGAGATGATAATCTCTGCAAGTTCAATCTTAATATAAATTGTCCTCAGGATGCTGGTGATGGAATATCTGAAAGGATTAACGAATTCTACAGAGATCAGCTTCAGATAGAGGTTGATAGTTATGACGAGCGAATTAAAATTGACAGAACAATCACATTTTCAGAAAAGAGACTTAAACCGGAAAAGTTCTGTATGTTTTTATTGAATCTTGGCAAGATATGCATTTCAGGCGGTAAATTAGATTTAGCCGCCGAAATTTTTAGAAAAGCAAACCGGCAAGTTAAAAGTATTACACTTAAGGCAGAATCTTTATTAGGACTAGCAGATGTTTTAAGCAGAAAAGCGAATTGGGGCAGAAGCTTTGGTACAATTGCAAAAGCAAGAATGTTATATAAACAGATAGACGATAAAATTGGTATAGCAAAATGTGAAAATCTTTTTGGTTCGATCCTGGGAGAACAAGGGGATATTGAAAATGCAGAGAAGCATTTCTTAAAAAGCTTATCATTGATTAATCCTGAAGTTGATTTGGAAATAGCTGCAAACCTTGAAACTAATCTTGGAATAATAACCCACATAAGGGGAAATTCACTTGATTCATTAAAACACCTGAATAAAGCTTTAATAATTCAAACAAGCCTTGGTAATTATAAAAATGTTGCAGAGATCAATCTTAATATTGGTATGGTGTATCTTGATATAGAAAAGTTTGAACTTGCTGTAATAGCTTTTGATGAAGGAATAAGAACAGCTAAACAATACCGCTTTATATCGATTTTATGCCTAATTTATCTTGCGAAATCAAAAGCATTAATTGAAATGAATGAGATTCACAATGCAGTTGAATTTGTTGACAAAGCACTGGAAATAAGCCACTCAATTGATGATAAGCTAACGTTAGCAGATATTTATAAGATAAAAGGAATAATTGAGAGACAACTGAAAAATTATAAAGTCTCTGAAAGTTATTTATTAAGCAGTCTCAGGATTAACAATGCTTTGAAGAATGAAATGAATATTGCCGAGACATCACTTGAGCTTGCAGTTCTATATGGAGAATTAAAGAATTCAAATTCTAAAGATTTTCATTTAAGATGCTCGCTAAGTTATTATAGAGAAATAAATGCTACATCAAAAGTAAAAAAGATAGAAGAAATTCTGAGTGCTGAAGCTGCGTAATAAAATTTATTTATTAAGAAATTAAAATGAAAAATGATAATAAAAATATAGTTAATGATTTAAGAAGTCTTATAATTAATTATCTGACTGAAGAATCTGCTAAAGATTTTATGAAAGCACTTGAGGGGGATATTTCTGCTAATGCAAATGGATCCTTAGCTATTTCTGAATTGGATAAATCCCAGGTAGAATACAAATTGCCGAAAGGAACTGATCATAGGTTACTAATTGATAAAGTAGTAACAGATTGTGAAAAGCTTTTACCTAAACAAAAATATTACAACTTACTGCTTGATCTTTCACAGCTGATGCTCTTTGCAGGCGAAAACGCATTCTCCCTTGAGTTAGCTGAAGATCTTTTAAATAAAGTCAATTCTAATGATGAATTTTTATCTCTTCGGGCAGAAACTAAATTAATGATCTCAAAAATTTACTGGGCCCAGGCGCAATGGGATGATTGCAGTCACTACATTTCGGAAGCAATGAAGATATTCAAATCTATTAAAAGTAACTCAGGTATTGCTAAATGTGAAAATATGATGGGGACACTTTATGGTGAAAAAGGGGAGTTTGATAAAGCACGAAAACATCTGGAAAATGCTTTATCATACTTGAAAGAAGAAGATGATTTATTATCTCATGCTATGATTCTTACAAATCTGGGAATAATTAATACAATACAGGGAGATTATGACATGGCAATCTGGAATTATAAAAATTCAATTGAGAGATTCGAATCTTTAAATGATTCACGTCGTTTATCGCGTGTCCATCACAATATTGGAATGTTATATATACGAATGGAAAAATATGATGCTGCACTTGATGAATTTAATAAGTGCATAACTCTATCTCTGGATAATGGCTACCTTTCTAATTGTGCTGTTGCTTATATAGGAAAAGCATTTATCTATACAAAACTAAAAAATCCGGCACTGGCTAATGCATATACTGACAAAGCAATGGAAATTGCTTATAAGATTAATGATACACTCTCTATCGCGGATATTTATAAGATAAAAGGAATGATTCAGAATGATTTAGAAAACTTCGAACTTTCTGAAGAGCTTTTTGAAAATAGTATAAGATTAAACAAAGATATAGAAAATAAATTGAATGAAGCTGAGAGTTCTGCTGAAATGGGAAAGCTTCTTCAAAAGAATGAAAGAGAAGAAGCTAAAACTTATATAGATGCGGCAGAAGATTATTTCAAAGAAACAATGGATGAAAATAACACAATCAATTAGATTATTTATTTGTTGTTCGCAATAAAATTATGTACTTCTCATTTTATCATCTGTATTTCACCGAATATTATAGCGACAAGTCAACCAGGAAATAATATTTAAAAATATTTTGTTTAAGGTTTGAATGAAAAGGTTACCATCGGTTGCTTTAACTATTTCACGTAGAAAAGTAAATTCCATATTAAATTAAATAACGAAAAACATTTATTTAATCCACTCTTTCCAAACATCCGGCTGGTAACCAACTGTAACTAATCTTCCATTCCTTACAATAGGAGTTTTGAATAATAAAGGATCTTCTAATAATTCTTCTTCAATATTAAAAACCATAAAACTGAGGTTTCTCTTCTGATATTGTTTTCCATCTTTATCAATTAATCCTACAAGAGGGATAACTTGTTTAATGTTTTCCAGTTCACCTTTTGAAACGCCCTTTTCTGTAAGATTGCGGAAGTGAAAAGGGATTCTTCTTTCTTTGAAGAATCTTTCTGCTTTCCTTGTATCAGTGCAATTCTTAGTACCTAAAATCTGGATATTCACTTTAATATTCCAAATAACTATTTACAATTTCCAAATAAATTTCAATC
>CAYNUV010000075.1:2206-9533 GCA_964400245.1 uncultured Ignavibacteriaceae bacterium | reverse complement strand
AAATGTTTATAAGTGAATTAAACTTAACTATATAATGATAAAAGAGAATAAATTCTTAGGAATTATAGCTGTTTCTTTGATGATGGCTTTAATGATTTTTGCAACTCCTGTAGATGCTCAGAAATCTGATCCAATGAAATTAGCTCAAACTCCAGTAGAAACAAATATCTTTTCTATGGGAACTTCCGACGGAATGGCAATATTTGAAGGAACATTCGACAGTAAATTCCGTACATTCCAAGGAGAAGTTACTTGGAAAGGGAGTGAAGTAAAAAGAATAGGTTATGGAATGTACTTTCCTATGACTGATAAATCTGGTTTACTTTATGTTAGGTTCTACGATCCCTACAATAAAATGGATCCTGGAGTAGTTTGGTTTGGTGGATATGATGAAAATAACTGGGCTTTAAACTATCAAGGTAGACCTCTTTTGAAAGGTTCAGTATATCAGCCTCTAAAATAGTTACATTTATAAAGTGTAATTCTGGAGTAATAACATGAGTAGACATAAATTATCTTTAGGATTAGCAGGATTAATATTAACTGGATGTATAAATCAACCTGAATTCCAAATGAAAAAAGATATTCCTCATGTAGATACTAAAGAAGGACATTTTATAGAGCATGGACAAAGATATTTTTCAGAAGATGGAAAAAGGTATATTCTTCAAAATTATGATGGTGTTGACAAAAGATTTGAGCTAAAATGGGATGGAAAAGAATATTATGTTCCATTAGGTCAAGGCGTTCTACCAAATTAGTTCTGAAAAATAATAATAATATTTATTAAGGCTTTCAAGCATATCTAATCTACATGGATAAGTCAGATAAGAGATCTTTTGTTCTTGGTGGAATAGTTGCAATAATTGTATTAATGATTGTTTTATCTGCAAATGGAATAAGATTAGGTCCTGGTGCTGAAACAGAAGTTATGGGATGTAATAATTATGCTGGTCAAGATCCACCTCCTCCATATGGTAATTGTGTAATAGATGGTTTAGTTCTTTTAAATAAAAAAGAATATCCTAAAATTGATGAAACTCAATTAAGATTTGACATAAATAAATGTATGCAAGATAAAGGATATAAAGTTCCAGATAAAGGATTAAATTATTATGGTCAAAAGGATGCAATAGCTTGTAAAAAGAAAATTATGAAAGATATGGGTTATGATGAAACAATTGGAACTGGAGGAGGAAGTGGTCCTTCTAATCCAGTAGCACAAACTAGCCCATTTAAAAACAACTGTCCATCTACAGGAACTTGGATATTATTCTCTGGAGGAGGACATGCTTCTGCATGTTTGGTACTTTCATGCAATCCTAGAACTGGAGAAGCAAAGTTAGAATGTGAAGATAGTGGTCACGCACCTCCAACTGGAATGCCTAAACCATTCCCTGTAAGTGTTGGTAAAACAGGAACAATTACTACAACTCCTCCAAGTCAATGGAGTGGTGGACAAGGTTCATACTGGACACAAGTAAATTATCCTGGTTAAATTGAAAAATAATAATAATATTTATATAGCAGTTTTCAGTAGATTAATTTAATGAAAAAGACAAACATTCTTTTATTAGGTCTCTTTGCTCTTAGTTTTCTCTTTCTTATTTCAATGGTCTCAGCAGCTAACACTGTAATGATGAATTATCCAAATACAACTAATGCAAATAGAATTGGAGGAACAATTAATCTTAATGCTTCTTTAGATACAAATTCATTTAATGTAACTAACATGTCATTTTATAGAAGAGCTAATACTGACACAGGGGCATGGACTCTTATTGGTTCTACCATAAATACTTCTGCTCAACAAACATTAAATTGGGTATTATCTTTTGCTACAACTTCTGTTATTGATGATAGAAATCATGAATTTAATGTTACTGCATATAACAAAACAGGTTCAGTTATTTCTACAGTTTTAGCTTCAAACATTTCCATAGATAATGGAGTTCCAACAGTTACTTTCTCTTCTTCATCTATTGCAGACAATGAAAATAGACAACCAAGTCAAGTCTTTACTATTGGAATAGATGCAGATTCAACAATTGGTATTATGAACTGTACAATTGCATTTGATGGTGGAGCTAGTGTGTTCTTGGCTGGTTCAGGTAACGCATGTTCTGATGCAGCTTTAACAGATGCAAACTGGTCTCTTACAACTGGAATTCACACATATACAATCAGAGCTTTCGATGATAATGGAAACTCAACTCTATCTTCATCAAGACAATTAGCTATTGCTGGAGCATCTAGCGGTTCATCAAATGGTGGAGGAGGTTCTTCTAATGCTGTAGTTCCTTCAACAGTTACAACAACTGGCTCAACAGCTTCTGTAGGATCTTCAAACACTATAGGTCAGTCAATCTCTAACTTCTTTTCAGCTATAGCCAACTTCTTTAGAAATCTTTTTAACTAATAGAACTCTATTATAATAGCAAAATCGAGAGCAGGTAATTATAAACTTGGTCTGGGTTGAAGAAATTAAACCTCCTTTACAGAGTTTTATAACTGAAATCCAGACCAGTTTTTATTGATTAAGTATATCCTAAAGTCTCATCAGGATTAACTTGAATCAAATTCTTTCCAGTATGATAAATGAAATCCATCACATTGTTAATTTCTTCATGATTTTGGATCAATAGTTCAGTAATTCTTCTTTTTACTCTATGTTTTGCATAATGAGCATCTCTAGAATATTTCTCATTTAGAAGCTCTGCATCAACATACAAATCATTATATTTTATTAGAATCTCTTTGACCTTCTTTTGCAAAACTCCATGGATCTTGGTTTTATTGTTATCTTTGGCATTTGTAACATGATATGCTACATGTTCAATTAATCTTAAACAATTAATAAAATATCTTAATTTTTGTACATGATCTGAAGGATAAACAATGTCTATTTCCTTCTTAACTTCAAATTTCTTACTTTTGATTATAGAATCTAATTCGATTAACTCATCAGAGCTGAAGTCAAAGCCCTTGAGATTGTGCAAGTTCTTTGTTTTTCCTTCTAATTTCATCATTTTGCTTTTTCTTTTCTAATGAAGCTTCGTATTGCTCATTTAATAACATTTCGTTAGTTGGAACTTTAATTACAGGTTCTGAATCCACTATAACTGTTGGAGTGACTTCCCCTTCATCTTCTTCAGGCTCATCTGTATATTGATTAGATTTAGCCTTCAGAGTTGCAATCTTTAGAGCCACCCTCTTTCTAGATTCATTTAACATTTCTTCTATTTTCTCAATATCTAAAGCAGTAGATCTCCAATGGCCTACTTCATTACCCCAAATAGTATAGAAATTACCTTTACCTTCCTTCCAATATCTAGATCTTGGAGGGAATACTCTCCTTAGTATTCTAGCCCTTTGACCTTTTTCAATTATACACATCTCATGGATCTTCATTGTAGCAATGTAATGGAACTGAGCAGAAGTCATTCTATTGTCCTTTCTAATAGGATCTAGAAGGTTCTCTCGGTCTGAAGGAGAGGGCATTTCATTAATAATCAATAGATCTTCAGCTCCCTCAATCATTCCTTTTACCTCTTTAGGGGATTGTGTGTCCATGATCATATGGAATCCATCCCTTCCATACCTAGCTATTTTGTTGATTGTATTTCTAAAAATAGGTATCGGAGAGTTTCGATCTTCAGTAGTATTTTCCATTTTCATGAAGTCTGAAGCTTCCCTAAACAATCCAATATGCTTTCTGTGTATTTTATCTTCCCTTAAATTATCTACAATCTTTCGTAAAAAGTATTGCATTACGAATATCTTGAATCTTTCAGGAACATAATCCAAGCATAGGATTGTAATCACTTTCTTGTCATCTGCTTCTGTAATTACATCTAAATTATAATCAAAACTAGATGTTGTAAGTAATCCTTCATTGAGTAAAGATTTTAGAAATATTCGATATAATGGAGACATTTTAACTCCTGAATCTTCATTCTTTTCTTTCTTAGAAGGTTTAGTCATCAAATAATCTACAATGTAGTTTATATCCTGCGACGTAGATTTATTATCTAGGTTTTCAAATATGGTCTCCCAATAGTAAATTGTATTGTTTGAAGTGATCTCTCCAATTGCATGTCTTATGTCTTCCATGTTTAGATCTTTAATTGGAATTGTAAATATTCTAGATTTTACTCTTCCATCTCCTTCTGGACTTTGAGGAAGTTTCTTAGGCATTGTTGATAAGAAACAAGGATACAATAGATTTACTCTATAATTTTTAGGACCTTTAACTTTGAATTCATGAGTTTCTCTTTCAGCAATATCCCATAATTTCTTATCATCATTCGGTAAACACCAGAATGGTCCTTCGTTTCTTTTACCCCCATAAACATCCCAAACCTTGTAATTTAATTCATAATATTGTTGTGCAATAGCTAGGTTCTTACAGGTTTTTCCTGAATTATGGGTAAGCATCCAATTGTCAGTAATATACCATTTAGAATCTCCTGTAATTGAGAATCCATAAACTTGAGAGGGTTTTGAGGGAACTAAATTAAGACTTATTCTATTTGCAGAATTATACCCTAAATCTATATTTCTCTTGCGTCTCAAAGTTTGTAAGGGTAAATCTAGGCCTCCTAAATAAATAGACATAGTATAATATTCACCTACAAAACCCGTAGATTTTATTCCCTTCTTAACTTTTCTTACATCTCCGCATTTTCCCCCTAAAGAATAAACCACATCTCTCAAGTCTGAAATAAGTTGATAAGATTTGAAAGTAATAGAATATCCACCGTTTTTATAATATCCATCAGTGTCTAAAAGACCTGCAAGAAGCTTCTTTCTATAATCTGCACTTGAAAGTTTAGCATCTAAAGGAATAAATTTATCTCCTGACTTTTTACCATATAAACCTAGCTTCTTTAGAAATATTCCTAATTCTCCCTTCATAGAAAAATAATAAGATTTACATCCTCTTCCTTGTACAATCCGAGTTATATTGTATGGAATACATTTAATTATTTCTGTGTCTGGAGAAGTTATTGAAGGCTGATGATCTTTAGTGAATGATCCATCTCCCAAGAAAACACCCAATGTATAAGGGTCTATGAGGCAATCAATTCTACCTTTAAATTTATTAATTAAAGGACAAGATATACCAATATTATTACTAACTCTATTTTGTGGAGAAAGATTTGCCAGATGTTCAGCAGAATATTCTTCAATTGAATAAGAATGACCTTTGTAGACTCTCTTTTTATCTATTGTTTTACGAATGGATTTAAAATGATTTACAGGAATTATATGATTAAAAGAACATTCATATAATTTAGAACCTTTTCCACTAAGTTTTCTTACCTCATAATTCTTATGAGATGGCCAATAACAAGTGCTTTCAACTTTCTCGAATGTTGAAAATCCATCTTTTTGAGGAGATAAAATTCTATCTCCGATTTTAACATCTTCTATATTCTTCCAAGTTCCATCAGCCATGAGGACTTTACTTTCAGCAGGTTGACACCCAATGGTCCCATAAGTAAATATATGTCTAGATAACATTGGTGGAACTCTAAAGAATTTCTGTTTTTGAATCATGTTCTACATCTAGTTCTCTTTCTAGAGCATGGTTTTGAACAAGTTAAAGTATTAGCTCCTCTTGCATTTGCTGCCATTCTTCTACTTATGGGAGCTCCCTTTTTCTTTCTTAGATAGTCTCTTGGACATATCTCACATTTAGCCCACTCATAATATTTAGATCTATTTACTAGAATCTGAGGACTTATCCCACCCATTATTTAGTTCCCTTGCAATCTTCACATAAAGCTACCCAATTATCAGGATAGATTCCACCACAGATTCTATGAAAACCATCACTTCCTTTGAATCTTTTCCCGCAACCCTTTCGGGTGTCCTTACTTACCGCCAAGGTTTCAGGACTTTTATCTTTGAGATTTTTGATTTCTTTCTTAAACATCTTTTCAAAATTAACCCATCTTTCATCTGCCCAAATATCCGTCTTATCTCTACATAATGGTAAAATCTTTAAAACTTCTGCGATGGTTTGTTTTCTACAACAAAATAAACTTGAACATCTTTCGCACCATTCAGATTCAGGATTAAGAGGGGTTTTTTCACTCATTTTTTACCTCTTAATATCTTATCTTCAAGTATCTTCACTTTATTCTTTAAGAAATTTATTTCATATTTATACTTATTTTTATGTATTGCACAAGAGGTACAATACTTTTGTCCAGCCATTATAAATTTTATATTATTTCCACAACAAATACATTCTCTTTTAATATTTTTAATAGGTCTGACCATTTTAGATTCCACTAATTTCTATTCCTTGAGCATCTTGAATTGCTTGAGTAACATCATCCATTGTTATATTGTTTATTTTAACAATTACATCAATTGTTCCATCTTCTTTAGGATAAGCTTCTATTACCATCTGAATATCCTTACCATTGTAATTATAGCTAAATGGAATTATCAAAGGTTCTGGACCATTAAAGATTAATGCAGATTCTGCAATCTTCCCTAAAACTCCAGCTTTGATTTCGGCTTGTCTTTCATCTGTTGCTGTGAAATATGCATATGCTCCAGATCCAGCTATAATCAAAAGAGCTAATAAAATATATCCCATAACAACAAAGAACTTTCTTGCTCCTCTCTTTACTTTTTTAGGAGATTCTTTAAATTGACTTTGTACTGGAAGAGGTTTGTATTTACTCATTTCTTCACCTCTACAAATAGTTCATGGCCACAATCTTTGCATTTGCATGTAATTACATAATCGCAAGTTTTGCATTGTGGTTTGATTATTGGTTTTCTATTAGCCATAGACATTCTCCGTTTCTGCTTCTTTGTAAGCCTTATCTGGTTCTGCCCACATGTGAAATGACCCTCTTTTACCAGAAGATCTCAAGAAAGGAGCAAACCCATATTTCTTTTCCTTAGCTCCCCTAACATCCTCTTCCTTTTGAAAGTCTAGATCTTCTTTCAAACCCTTTACTAATTCCTCATCACCTGAATCAATTGCTTCTTTAATTTCTCTATTGATTCTCCTAATATCTGAGGACTCTTGGAATCTATTGTTAAATTGCCATCCTTCTTCATTAACTATACCTGCCCAGAATATCCACATTCCTCTTCTTCCCTTTAGGAAAGCTCTCACTGAATATTGTCCTGCACCATACTGAGTATAGATAAAAGTTACTAATTGCTTTTCAGTTTGAATAGGTAGAAAAGGATAACGTGTATCATTTTGATCAAGGGAGTAAAAACCCATCTGATAGTGTCTAAAATGACCTGCTTGATTAAGCACTTTTCTCCTCTGAATTTGTATTTTCGGTCT
>CAYNUV010000075.1:0-2106 GCA_964400245.1 uncultured Ignavibacteriaceae bacterium | reverse complement strand
TTTTCTTGAGCTTTCTGTATTAATAGATGTAATTTAGTCTCTACATATAGTTCTATGGCGTTTCTAACCCCTACAGCCTCAAAACCCTTAGTAATCTGATGTTTAGTAGCCTTTTCTTTTATTTCGGGGTCTATGGTAACTATCTTCTCGAATTTCTCATAAGTATCTTTGAACTCTTCAGGGAAACGGTAGGATTTCAGGAAGCCTGTTGATTTAGTTGACATTTTCTTTAATCTCCTTTTCTTTTAAGAAATCAAGAGTAATTGTAAAATCCATAGAAACTTTTCCTTTTTCAAATAGTAATTCTGTACAGTTTATCTCTTTCATTTTATTTTCCAACATTATCAAATATACCTCTCCCATTATTTTTTCAATTTCCCTTAATCCTGTTTTAAGAATTTCATCAGCCATTTTTCATCTCCTTGTAACTTCTATGTTTTAATTCATATATACATTGTGTCCCATCTTTATTTTGATAAGTTATGCTTAATGCTACTTGTTGAGCCTTCTTGCCTAAAACTTGAGCTATAATTTCAGGAACTTCAACCCAATCTCCTAATTTTCCAGTAAATTTAACAGGCATTAGAAGTGATCTCCCTCATAGTAATCAGAACTCCAATCGCAATCAAAACATTTAGCATTTTCAAACAACCTTATCCCACATTCTTTGCAGATATTTTCCATCACCCTATTCCTCCAGGAGCAAACTTAATAATTATATCGGAATACTTCTTCTGTAGGCTTAATGAATCAATTAAAGTTCTTGCAAATTTAACATTTCTTCTATTACTTTTTTCCATAAGACTAACCAATTCTATTAAGGTTTCTCTCATCTCTTCTCCAAATACATTTTTTGAAAGAATCTTTAAACTGGATTTTATTGAATCTATAATAATGTAAGTGGCTTCAATATCTTCAATTGATTGCATACAAAAGTCATAAGTCTTTCCATAACTATTGAGAAATTCCTTAGCTTCTTCAACTAAATTGTTTAGGCAGTTCCCTAATTCTAGGGCTTGTTCTTCAGTTATCATTTTTTACCACCTTTACTTAACATCTCCCTCATTATTTCTTCAACAACTCTGCTTCTTTTTTTGTGGCGTTTATCACACCATTTATTGAATTTAGTTATTGTATCTATATCAATATTATAAGTTACAACTCCTCTTTTTATTGTAGTAATCATTGGAAAAACTCCTCTTTAATACTAACTTCATCCCTTTCTAAATTAATTAAACCTAATCCATTCAATTTAGATAAACCCACTGAAAATGTAGATGAATTTCTTGAAACATTAGATAATTGAGATAGTTGGTTCTTTTCAATTTTATTTGGATAAGCTTCGTAAAGGCAATTTAACATTCTTACAAATGCTGGTGGCAATTTATTAGACCACATATTCAATAAGTATGCTGGATCTTTTTCTACCATTTCAACATCACCTGCTCTTTCAAGTCCTTTGTTTGTGCAATAAACTTCATTGTTATTTGTTTCTATCAAACCAAATTCTTTCATTTTAGATATACCCACACTTAAAGTAGATGATTTAGAAGAAACTTCTGACAAAATAGCCAACCTTTGTTTAGACACCTTGTTAGGATAATAACTTGCAATTACCTTTAACATTCTATTGAATGCTGGTGGGAGTTTATCTTCACCTAAATGTGAAAATTCTCTTACTTCTTGAGGAGCATTCCTTATTCCTTTGAATTCTGTATAAAGTGGAGTTATGTCTGATATATCGGGCATTTTAGCGATAGGATTATCATTTGATTTATATTTTTGAGGGTATTGCATTCTTGGACCAGGCTTTATCTTTAACAGACTTCCTATTTTACCCATCAAACCAATTAAAGAATCATTTTCCTTTCTGAGATATAATATCTCTTTCATCATCTCATTTCTAACATGTTTAGCTCCGTCTTGATATGCTCTTTCAATCGCTTTATTGTCAATAACATTAACTATTTTCTCCTTGTTAACATTTCTCTCTGCTAATGTTAATTTGGTTCTTAATTCTTGAATTGTTTTCTTGAAGTCTTGAGTTGTTCTCAATTCTAATTCTGCCTCTTTAGGTAGATCAATTACATTCTTTAGTAATTTCTT
>CAYNUV010000074.1:0-9546 GCA_964400245.1 uncultured Ignavibacteriaceae bacterium | reverse complement strand
TAAAAATTCCTTTAATTTTAAGAGCTAAAATAGTAAAAAAAATGATTAAATCAAGAAGGGGATACTAACTTTTATTAATTCAACCTTTTTGATAATTTTTATAAAATTTTTATAATAAAATTCATTTACACAATGGAAACAAAACAGTTCAAAGAAAATTTCGACTCTAATAATCGTACTGTTGGTCATTCTCTTATTGAATTTTTAACAATAGTAGTTAAGCACAGATGGTTTCTTTTTTTATTTGTTTTTATAATTACTGCAAGTGCAACTATATATGCATTATTATCTCCTAAATGGTATAAAGCATCAGCATCCGTTTTACCAGCAGAACAAACTGATTTTCTAGGTTCTTTTGGTGGTCTTTCGTCCCTGGTTAAAGGATTCTCTCCATCTAAAGGATTGGCTGCATTAACCGGAACGACAGAACTTGACCGTTATATAGCAATTTTAAAAAGCGGTACATTGATAAATGATGTTATACAAAAGTTTAATCTAAGGAAAGAATATGATCGTGAAGACGACTATTACGAAAAGGTTGTAAAAGAGTTCCTATCAAATCTTGAAATAGAAGTGCAGGATGAAGGTAATTTACTCGTGAGTGTTTATGATAAAAAGCCCCAGAAGGCTGCTGATATTGCTAATTACATGGTAGCAAAGTTAAATGAAATTAACACACGATTAAGTGTTACTAATGCAAAAGCAAATCGTGAGTTTATAGAAAAAAGATATATGGAAAACATAAGTTACATCACTCAGCTGGAAACCGATATGAAAGATTTCCAGGAAAAATATGGAGTAGTTGCTGTACCTGAACAATTAGAAGCTACCGTTAAAGCAATGTCTGAAATTTACGCTGATTTAGCTCAAAAAGAAGTTGCTTTAAATGTAATTAGGAGGACATATGGTGATTATAGTCCAATGTTAAATCAAGCAGAAATTGAAGTTCAAGAATTACAAAAAAAGATTAACATCATAAATGCTGGAACGGACATATCTAAGGATGGAGTAAATCTAATTATTCCCTTTAAAAAAGCACCTGATTTGGCAAACAAGTATTTAAAGATTTATAGGGATATAGAAATTCAATATAAAATACTAGAATTTGTTCAGCCAATGTATGAACAGGCAAAAGTTGAAGAGGTAAGGAATACTCCATCAGTATTAATTCTTGATAAAGCCGGCCCGCCAGAATTAAAAGCAAAACCTAAAGGTTCGTTATACTTTCTAATTTCTTTTTTAATTTCATCATTCATTGCATTAATAATAATCTTCTCTTTAGAGGGTATTAATAAAATAAAACATATCGATCCGGAAAGGTATGATTATATAAAGAAATCATTGAAGATTAGTTTTAAGAGAAAGAATTCAGAGTAAAAAATCTCTTCTAAAACCTTATTAAAAAATGCCAATCATAACTTTTATTTGCCTTTTAATTTTTTTAATTCTTCTTATCTCTGGATTAAGAAAAAACGCAGATTTTCTTTCACCAGGCAGAGTCTTTGGTATGCTCTGGGCTTTTGTAATCGGGTTAGTTGAATTTAAATTTAGCCGTTTACAGGTACAGTGGAGTTCTCTTGACTGGTTTATTGTTCTTTTAGGTTTATTGACATTCTTAATTGGTGTTTTTATCTCATATATTATTAACCTAGGTCAACCTTTTCTCCCTGCTTCGGAAATAAGAACACGGATTAGAGAAAAAGGAATAAATGAAAAATTTTTATACAGATTCATTATTTTTTATTTTTTTTTATACCTAATCTGCTATATAGCTGAATGGCAAATTGAGGGTTTTATTCCTCTTTTTACTTCCCATCCTGATAAAGCGAGAAAATTATTCGGAGTTTTTGGTGTACATCTCATTGTAGTTGGTGTTAATATTGTTTTATTCCTTATCATTCAATATTTCATCTTCATAAAGACAAACATTAAAAAGAAAGTTCTTTTGTCTCTTATTTTTCTAATCTCTTCCGGAAGTTTTTTTCTCCTTATGCAGAGATATAACTTCATGATTTTAATTTTAATGGCTTTCTGTCTTTTTTATTATTCAGGGAGGAAAGTAAAATTAAGAACACTAATTATTTTTGGCAGTATAATTTTTGGTATAATTATGAGCGTTCAGACTCTGAGATCTACTGAACTAATTACAGCATACATTATTCTCGATTCGAAAATCAAATTACCACAGCAATATGCAGGATTAGCAATACCATATATGTATGTTGTTATGAATCTTGAAAATTTTGTAAAATATTTTCCACAAATTGATAACCATACTTTTGGTTTTTTTACTTTCGATTTCCTTACTGCTATAACTGGTATTAAACACTGGATAGCTGAAGTTTATAACTTAGATAAATTCAAAGATTATATTGGAGGATATAATACCTATCCTTTTTATTGGCCGTATTACTATGATTTTGGTATAACAGGATTAGCGATAATTCCATTTAGTATAGGTTTTTTTATTTCAGAGATATATTACTTCTTACATAGAAACCCAAATTTAGTATCTTTAACTTTATATACCGTAGCTTTTGCTGTTATAGCTATTTCATATGTTTCAGATCCACTCACAAGACTTGATATGATGTTTAATTTTTTTATTATAGTTTTTATTCAATTTTTATTGGTGAATAAAGTTGCAAAAGGATAGAAAATTTTTTTGTAGTTCAAATTACCCTTAAAAATCTTCATTAAAATTTATCCCCAAGAATTTATGAATTTTACATTGTCAGGACTTTTTCCCTTTTCAAATAAATCTTATATAAATGAAAAGAATAGAGCGTAATAATTGATCAAATCTGAAGACTTGAATAAAATTTATAAAGGAAGCATAGTAGCTAAGAACACGTTTTATAATCTTATAGGTTATGGTATTCCTTTGATTGTTGCTGTTGTCCTTATACCTTCCTTAATAAAAGGTTTAGGAGAAGAAAGATTTGGAATTTTAAACCTGGTATGGATTGTAATAGGTTATTTTAGCTTTTTTGATTTTGGAATAGGAAAAACCCTAACTAAAATTATTGCTGAAAAAATTGGGGAAAACAAAACTGAAGAAATTCCTGGCATATTTTGGACATCAATATTTTTAATGTTAGCTATTAGTTTTTTGGGGACATTATTCTTAATTATTTTAATCCCTTTTTTGGTTACCAATTTCTTTAATATATCTAGTTATTTGCAAAAAGAAACTTTAGAAACTTTTTATGCTCTTGCAATATCAATCCCTATAATAATAACAACTACGGGTTTAAGAGGTATTTTAGAGGCTTATCAAAAATTTGGTATTATAAATATAATCAGAATTATTCTTGGAACATTTACATTTCTTGGCCCATTGCTTTGTTTAATTTTTACAAATAGCCTGTTTTGGATAGTAATATTTTTGATTTTTATTAGGATAGTAATATGGGGTCTTTATCTTTCTCAGTGTTTTAGAATCGATATAAATATAAAAAAAGAATTTAAATTTAATTCCATTTTAGTAAAACCTGTTTTGAAATTAGGAGGATGGATTACTGTTGCAAATATTGTAGGTCCTTTTATTATTTATTTAGATAGATTTCTTATTGGTTCTTTGGTCTCGGCTGCAGCTATAACATATTATGCAACTCCTTATGAAGTCGTAACAAAATTACTTTTGATACCTGGAGCGCTTGTTGGAGTTTTATTCCCAATATTTTCGGCAAGTTTCAATACGAATCCGGATTTTTCAAAATTGCTATTTTTAAGAGGGATTAAATATATTTTCTTATTACTATATCCGTTGGTTCTGATAATAATAACTTTTGCATATGAAGGAATGAATTTTTGGCTGGGGGAAAAATTTGCAGAGAACAGTTCAATAATTCTTCAGCTTTTGGCCGTTGGGGTATTGTTAATTGGAGTTGCTTCAATTCCTTTTAATTTTTTTCAAGGAATTGGAAGACCAGACATTCCCGCCAAAATAAATTTAGCTGAATTGCCACCTTATTTATTGCTAATGTGGCTATTTATACTTGAGATGGGAATAATTGGAGCTGCTGTTGTGTGGTTAATTAGAATCATTATTGATACATTAATTTTAATTATTCTTTCCAATAAGACCATCAAAAACATGTTTAAATCCAAATTTGTAATTTTTTCATTGATAATAATGAATTCAACACTAACCTTCCCTTTTTTCATTAGTGATATTTTACTGAAAACAATTTTTGTGGTTATTACACTTTTGATTTTCTCATTCTTTACATGGAAATATTTTCTAAAAAGTGAAGAAAAAATATTTCTAATATCAAAATTGAAAATGATTAGAAACTGAAAATAAAATTTTATTTAGAATTAATAGGAGTAATTAGGTAAATGAACACTTTAATAACAGGTGGTGCTGGTTTTATTGGTTCTCATGTTGTTGATGAACTTATTGCTCAGGGTGAGGATGTAATTGTGCTTGATGATTTAAGTGGAGGTTTTGAGCATAATGTTAATGATAAAGTAAAATTTATTAAAGGCGATATTTGTGATTATGAACTGATAAAGAAAATTTTTAATGAAAATCCGATTGAATATGTTTTTCATCTAGCCGCTTATGCAGCCGAAGGACTTAGTCATTTTATAAAAAGATTCAATTATAATAACAACTTAATCGGAAGTATTAACTTAATTAATCAAAGTGTTATTCATAAAGTAAAATGCTTTGTATTCACTTCTTCAATTGCTGTTTATGGAAAAAACCAATTGCCCATGACTGAGGAAACCATACCAATGCCTGAGGATTCTTATGGAATTGCTAAATATGCGGTAGAACAGGAATTGGGAGTCACAAATAAAATGTTTGGATTGAACTATATAATTTTCCGACCTCATAATGTCTATGGTGAAAGACAAAACATAGGCGATAAGTACCGGAATGTTATAGGTATTTTTATGAACCAGATATTGCAGAATAAACCTCTTACTGTTTTTGGTGATGGAGAACAGTCAAGAGCATTCAGCTATATTGGTGATGTGGCCCCTGTAATTGCTCAATCCATTAATGTTAAAGATGCTTATAATGAAGTATTTAATGTTGGGGCAGATATCCCTTACACAATTAATCAGCTTATCGAAAAAGTAAAAGAAGTAATGGGAAATGATCCAGAAATAAAATACCTGGAGCCAAGGAATGAAGTTGTTCATACTTATTCATCTCATAAAAAAGTAGATACAATATTTAATATTAACTATAAAACTACTCTTGATGAAGGATTAAGAAAGATGGCTGAATGGGTAAATAAACATGGATCGAAAAAAACAAAAACTTTTAATGAGATTGAAATTGAGGAAAAATTACCTTCAGTTTGGAAAAATAGGTGAATTATTAATTTATTTGATAATAAAAATCTATAAATAATAAGATGAATGATTTAGAAAAGTATTTTAGATTAAACAATCAGAAGCTTATTCATAAATGGCCTCACTATTTCGAAATTTATGATAGGCATTTTAGAGAGTTTAGAAATAAAGAAATAATAATCCTTGAAATTGGCATTTATCAAGGTGGAAGTTTACAGATGTGGAAGAATTATTTTGGAGAGAAAGCAACAATTTACGGCTTAGATATTAATCCAAGGTGTAAAGAACTTGAAGAAGAAAATATTAAGATATTCATTGGTTCACAGTCTGATAGAAAATTTTTAAGAGAAATTAAGGAGTCCATACCTCGTATTGATATTCTGATAGATGATGGAGGGCATACAATGGTACAACAAATAGTTACTTTTGAAGAACTATTTGATCATATTGAAGAAAATGGAGTTTATTTATGTGAAGATCTACATACTTCATATTGGTTGAAATTCGGTGGAGGATATAAGAGAAGGGGAACTTTTATTGAATATAGTAAAAATTTTATTGATTATTTAAATGCATATCACTCCCAGCAGAGATCTTTAAGAGTAAATCAATTTACACAATCCGTTAATTCAATTCATTATTATGATAGCGTTATTGTTATTGAGAAAAGGGGGAAAAAAAGGCCACATGATGAAAGTACTGGAAAAATTAGTTTTCCAGATTCAATTCAAAAGAGTTTTGCAACTAAGGTTTTTAAAAAAATTTTACACGTTACCCTTTTAGGAGCGAATTTGATTTTACGTTTATTTAGAATACGTGGTTTTATTTTGAGATAGCTGTGGCCGATGTTCTGACTAGTTTCTTAGAATCATTTTTTTAATTGAAATAGATAGACTATATGAATGAATTCTAATTATTTAATTATCCTTCTTAATTATAACAATTCAGAAGATACTATTGATTGCATTAACTCTTTGAAAAACTCAGAGATTAATGATTCTAATATTCTCGTAATTGAAAATTGTTCATCAGATGATTCGTTTGAAAGACTAAAAGAAAATTTTCCGGGTGTAAAGATTATCCATTCAGAAAAAAACCTTGGATTTACGGGCGGAAATAACGTCGGTATTAAACATGCATTCGAAAACAACTATGATTATGCAATCGTTCTAAACAATGATACCATTGTTGAAGATAAAAATTCAATTGAGATGTTAATTAATGAAATGGATAAGAATCCGGATGTTACTCTGGGTACAGGAAGAATATATTACTATCCACAGAAAGATATGATATGGTATGATGGAGGCAAGTTAATCAACTGGAGAGGAATGGCTATTCATAACAATTACAGGAAAAATAAAAACGAAATCATTTTGGATGACAACGCAAAGGATATAGACTTTATAAGTGGTTGTTTCATGTGTATTCGTTTAAAGGATGTTCCTAAACTCGGTTATATGGATGAGAATTTCTTCATTTATTTAGATGATATTGAGTATTCTGCTAGAGCAGTAAAAAAAAAAATGAAGCTAAAATATATCCCCGAGGCAATTATATATCATAAAGCAAGGGGTGAGGATAAACGAACCCCGAAAATGGTCTATTATTCCATAAGGAATAGAAGATTATTAATAAAACTTCATTTTGGTGTTGCAGCAAAACTTTATTTTGAAATGGTTTTGATAATTAAGAGAATACTATGGTTTTTTACCGGAAATAAATTTTATAGTATTTTGATTAGCGCAATTAAAGACTATAATAAAAATTATTTTGGCCAGGCACCCGAGTATATAAAGTGAATGAGAAAAATCCGGAAGTATATGCTGTCATTCTTAATTATAATGGTTTTAATGATTCGAGAGATTGTATTAAATCTCTTCTTGTCTCAAACCACCCCTTAAAAATTTTAATTGTTGATAATAATTCTACTGACGATAGTTACCAAAAACTTACTACCCTTTTTCCAAATCTGAAGTTTATCAAATCTGATAAAAATTTAGGTTATGCCGGAGGGATGAATTTAGGTATTAAATATGCCTTAAACCAAAATGCAGATTTCATTCTTCTTGTGAATCAGGATGTAATTGTAACTCCTGGTTTTTTAAAGCCAATGCTTACAAAGTTCTATTATGATGATAAGATAGGCATTGTTTCAAACAAGGTACTTTATAAAAACCCTAACGATATAATCTATTGTGCAGGTGGAAGAATTAGTAAATTACTTTGCACAGGTGTAGCAGAATACCAGGGGATGAGCGCATCAGATTATGCAAATGAAGAAAGAGAAATTACATTAGCTGAAGGTTGTTTTTTACTAATTAAGAAAGATGTATTTAATAAAGTTGGACTTCTGAATGAAAAATTCTTTATGTATTTAGAAGACGTTGAATTTTCTGAAAGGGTAAGAAAATATTTTAAAATAATATATACGAATAAATCAGTTGTTTATCATGAAAGCGGCGCAGGAAAGAATTGGTCACGTTTTACATCCCTTTATAATTATTATTACACAAGAAACAGGTTATGGTTTTATGAAGGAAAATCATTAATAGAAAAATTATATATAATTTTGTTATCAGTAATAATATCCATTGCTAAATCTATAAGTATAATCTTTATTAGTAAAAAAGAAAAATTAAATTCACTAAAAGCTTTATGGTCAGGTCTTATAGATGGAATTACACTGATGATCGGATTTAAAAAAACAATTCCCAATCCACTGAAATAAATTAGTATGACTGAGACTTATATTAGTATTGTAATAATTTCCTGGAATATGAGAAATCTGTTACAAACTTGTCTTCAATCCATTTATAGATATACACAAGGTATTAATTTTGAGATTATTTTAATTGACAATAATTCCGTAGATGGTACTTATGAAATGGTTATGGAAAAATTTTCTGATATTAAAATTATAAGAAATAAAGAAAATAAAGGTGTAGCCCCAGCCAGAAAACAAGGTATGCATCGCACCAAAGGAAGGTATGTTTTAATATTGGACGCAGATACTGAATTAATAGAAAATTCTATCAAAGATCTCTATGAGTATATGGAAAAAAATAGGGAGTGTGGTTTAGTTGGTTGTAAATTGGTTGATTCTAAAATGAACCTTCAATATTCCTGTAAAAGATTTCCATCATTATCAGCATTATTATTCAGAAGACTGGAACGATTTAAATTTATTAGTAAATCCAGAACTTTAAAAAATCATGTTATGATGGATTGGGATCATAAAGAGATAAGAGAAGTAGATTATTTAATCGGAGCATGTCAATTCATCAGGAGAGATGTTATTGATAAAATAGGCTATTATGATACTAATATATTCTATGGTCCTGAAGATATTGATTACTGTCTTAGAATCTGGAAAGCAGGCTGGAAAGTCATATATTATCCGTTCACAAAAATTATTCACCACGAACAGCGGATTACAAAAAGAAATTTCTTTTCTGATATCTCTCTGAAACATTTAAAGGGAATTTTTTACATCTATCGTAAATATAATGGTAAGATAAAAGTTTAATATGTCATCAAGATTTGAGAAAATATTTATCCTTCTTACCGACTTCCTCACCATAAACCTTACTTGGATTTTATTCTTTGGATTAAGAGTTGAATCAGGTTGGTTTGCTCTTATTATCATGCCCGAGTTCCTGATTCCGATGTTGGTTGTTTATTTCTATTGGCTTATCATTTTTACTTTTGTAGGAATGTATCGCACCTGGTTTGCTGCCTCAAGATTTGATGAACTTTCGACTCTCTTTAAAGCTTCTTTTGTCGGGATATTTATTTTATTCTCTTTGATTTTCATTGATGATTACTTTAATAACGTCTCAACAGCTAACCGGATTCTTATTTTTATTTATTGGGGGATGTTCCTCGTCTTGGTTGGAATCGGAAGATTATTCGTCAGAAGTTTCCAGCGTAAACTATTAATAAATGGTATTGGGAGAAAGAATGTTTTAATTGTGGGTTTCAATCAAAAAGCAAAGGATGTTCATGATCAGTTACTGCAGCATAAAGCTTTAGGATTAGATGTTAAAGGATATGTTTCTGAGAATGGTTATAACTCAGGGGAGAATCATAAGAATATTAAGATTATCGGTTCGGTAAGTGATATTGAAAGACTTATTGATGAAGTTGATGCGCAGGAAATTATTATTGCCCTGGAGAAGGATGATCATGATATTTTAATTCAATTAATTGCTAAGTGTGATCAGAAAA
>CAYNUV010000073.1:0-9548 GCA_964400245.1 uncultured Ignavibacteriaceae bacterium | reverse complement strand
ATGCATTCAATATTCCACTAAATTAACTTTCATCATGAAAAATATTTCTTTTTTTAAGATGAGCGGAGCCGGGAATGATTTTATCCTTTTTGATAAAAAGATAAATCCTGCTTTGAAATTAAGCTCCGAAACAATTAAAAAATTATGCGATCGCCATAATGGTATTGGTGCAGACGGAGTAATTACAATTTCTGATAATGGCAAATATGATTTCCTGATGGAGTATTATAATGCAGATGGTTCAACCGGTTCATTGTGCGGTAATGGTTCCAGGTGTGCAATAAAGTTTGCTCAAATTACCGGCAGGTTAAAAGAAAGCGATGTAAATTTTATTTCAAATAGAGTAGCTTACAAAGGTAAGCTTATAGATGATGAGAGAATAAAATTCTTTTTTAATGAAGTTGAAGATTTGAAATTGAATATTAGCATCGAAGCATATAGTCAAACTATTAAAGCAAGTTACCTGAATACTGGGTCACCACATGTTGTAATAAATATTGAAGATATATTGATAGATCCGCTTAGTTCAAAATCTTATTACACAGATATAAATAAAGTCCCTGTTTTTGAAATAGGCAAAAAGATACGCAGATTAAAACAATTTTCACCTGAAGGAACAAATGTGAACTTTATCAGAATTAAGGATGGTAAAGTATTTATGCGTGCATATGAGCGTGGCGTTGAAAATGAAACACTTGCTTGTGGAACCGGTGCTGCCGCATGTGCTATAATTGCATCCTTAAAATTTGGGCTTACTTCTCCTGTAACAATATCAACTAGAAGCGGAGATGAATTAATTGTAGAATTTATATCGAATGAAAATGATATAGATGAACTTTCACTTACAGGTCCGGCAAAAGTTATTTTTAAAGGGGAAATTTCAGAAAAAGTTTTTTCATAATTATTGGAGTTTACATGTCTAAAGTTATTTTTGCAATTCAATATGAAGTAGAAGGAAACAGGAGAGAAGAGTACCTTACCCTTGCAAGAGAATTGAAAATGCTTCTTAAGGCTGATGGATTGGAAAATTACGGCATATTCGAGGTAAAAGGGAAACAAAATCACTTCGAGGAAATCTATACATTCAATTCGAATGAAGCCTACGAGAATTTTGATGATAATCAAAATGAGAGAACTGGTATTTTGTTGAATAAGTTAAGTGTTATGGTAAAAGAAAATTCTACAAAGTATACAACCTTAACTGAAGTTGTTGAATAGTTTATATGTCAATTGTTGATATTAGAAACCCATCCTGATATGTCCCTATCGAGGGAAACATCATCACTATTTCCTACGAAAAGAGTTTTTTTAAATTTAGTTTTTAACAATGACTAAGAATTTGCATCGTTTGTATATCGGTTCCTTTTTTTTAATAGGGATTGCGGTTGTAATTTTATTAACTATAAACGGGTACGACTACTACACAACCTCTGCTGAAGAACGCTTCTTTCAAACAGATCATGCAATGTTAAGACCAAGTGGTAAATTGGGGCATGGTTTAGGTATTCTCGGTACTCTGATGATGATCTTCGGTGTGGCTTTGTACATGATTCGTAAAAGAGTTAGAAGATTTTTTAATATAGGCTATTTAAAGTACTGGCTGGAGTTTCATATTTTCCTTTGCACAGTTGGGCCTCTGTTAGTTTTATATCATACATCATTTAAGTTTGGTGGAATTGTTGCAGTAAGTTTCTGGAGTATGACTGCAGTTGTTTTTAGCGGGATAATCGGGCGATTCATTTATGTTCAGATTCCGAGGACAATCCAGGGAAATGAACTTGATATAAAGCAGCTTAATGAAATGAGTGATGATCTTTCAAACAGACTTTCACGTGAATTAATAAAGGGAGAAGAGATTGCCCTCAAGATAAATCAGTTAACCAATGTTGATTATAAAAAGAATATTAAATTTATCCAGAGCATCATATATATTGTAAAAGATTTTTTCAAGATAAGATCAAATCTTAACAAACTGAAACAAGAAATGCACAACTCTGATATCTCTAAAGTAAAAGTTAAAGAAATTGTGAAGCTTGCTAAATCCAAAATGATTCTTTCTAGAAGAATAGCCTTATTAAGAACAATGCAAAGATTGTTCAAATACTGGCATATAGTGCATTTACCTTTTGCTATTACTATGTTTGCTATAATGATTCTTCATGTTGCGGTAACAATTATTTTTGGTTATAAGTGGATTTTTTAGGAGGATGAAATGAAAATTAGGCCTATTTATTTATATAGTGGTATTGTAGTTCTTGCAGTAGTATTCCTTGTTTTCTTCACATCAAAGAATAATTCCGGTACGCAGGAAAACATAAATATGAATCAACTGCCTGATGATGATGTTCACAGAGGATTAAAAAATCCCAGCGAGGGACCTCCAGGAAAAGAAAATGTATCAGGTGAAATAAAACATCAGCTTGAGATGCTTAAAAAAGCTGTTAATGAAAATCCTAAAGACACTTTGAAGATGAAAGAGTATGCTGATCTTCTAACAAATTCTCATCATGCTGATGAAGCAATAATTTATTACTATAATATTTTAAATATTAATCCGCGAAGAACTGATGTACTATTCTCTTTGGCATATATTTATAATAGCAAAAAGGATTATGAAAAAGCTAAAGATGTAGTTGAAAAAGTTCTTTTATACGAACCGGATAATACGCAGGCGATGTATAACCTTGGTGCTATTGCTGCATCAAGCGGCGATAAAGTAAAAGCAAAAAATCACTGGGAAAATCTTATTAAAAAATATCCTAATTCAGTTGAATCAAAACGTGCGGAAGAATCATTAAAGAAATTATAGGATTTGGTATGAGGTTTAGGCAAGGAGTAAAAAATGGAAGTGCTGATTGAGCAGATTGTTTTATATGGATTAGTATTCGGTTTTGCAACTATTGTTGTAATATTTTATCTGGTTAGACATAGAAAAAGATCAAGAGAAACCACTACTAAAATTGAGAAAGCTAAAGAGCTGGGGTTTCATGAACCTGTTTCATTACATCCTGTTGTTGATCCTGACATTTGCATTGGAAGCGGAGCTTGTATACGTGCATGTCCTGAGAAAGACATTCTTGGTTTGGTAGATGGAAAAGCACAAACTATAAATGCTTCCCGTTGTGTAGGTCATGGTGCCTGTTTTCATGCTTGTCCTGTTCAGGCAATAACACTTTTGATAGGAACTGAACAAAGAGGGGTTGATCTTCCACATGTCAGTCCTGAGTTTGAAACAAACATACCGGGATTATTTATTGCAGGTGAGCTTGGCGGAATGGGATTAATTAAAAATGCTGTTGAGCAGGGGAAACAAGCTATGGAGAACTGTATTAAAACAATGAAACGTTCTTCTGAAGCAAAATATGATGTAATTATAGTGGGTGCTGGTCCTGCAGGCATTTCTGCCACACTTACAGCCGCAAAAAATGATTTACGTTTTCTTACACTTGAACAGGATAGTCTTGGTGGTACTGTCTTTAATTTTCCGCGTGCAAAAATTGTCATGACATCCCCAATGAATTTGCCGCTTCATGGTAAATTAAAACTCTCTTCAACTTCCAAGTCGGAATTGCTTAATCTATGGGCAGGGGTTTTATCAAAAAACAGGATTAGCATAAACCAGCAGGAGAAAGTAGAATCAATTGAAAAGATTAATAATTCTTTTCTTATTATTACAAATAAGGAAAAATACACTTCCAACTCTGTAATTCTTTGCATTGGAAGAAGAGGTTCTCCCCGTAAGCTTGGTGTTCCCGGTGAAGAAAAAGAAAAAGTTACATACCGTTTACTTGAGCCTGAATTGATTCATAACCAGAAGATTTTAGTTGTTGGTGGTGGAGATTCAGCAATTGAATCTACACTTCTTTTAATGGATGAAAATAATGATGTAAGCATATCGTACAGAAGCGATTCTTTCGCAAGATTAAAACCGAAAAATCTTGAAAAAATTAATAGTGCAATCGAAGGTGATAAAATCAAAGCGTTTTTTAATTCTAATGTAAAAGAAATTAAAGACAAATCAGTAATCCTCCACGTTGAAGAGAGAGAAAAAGAAATAGACAATGATCTTGTTTATATATTTGCAGGCGGAGAACTCCCCACCAAATTCTTAGAGAAGATAGGAATTAAGATTACAAAGAAATTCGGCGAAGCAATCTTAAAGCATAGTTAGTAGTTCTGAATTAAATTTTAAATTGAATGAACATTAAGCGGTACTCATTTTTATCATTCCTTTTTATTTTTCTCTTTTTAATTCAAAGAAATATTTCAGCACAAATTTCTCCTGGCGATCTTACAAAAGCTCATGCTAATATTGAAGGATTAAGTAATTGTACAAAATGTCATGTTCTCGGTGAACAGGTTTACAATTCTAAATGCTTGGAATGCCATTCCGGGATTAATAATCTTATTAAAGAGGGAAGAGGATATCATTCAAGCAGTGAAGTAAAAGGAAAGAATTGCTGGTCATGTCATAGTGAACATCATGGAAGAAATTTCAGAATAGTGAATTTCAACCCGGATAATTTTAATCATACTAAAACCGGCTTTGAATTAACCGGTTCTCATAAAAAACTTGAATGCTCTTCTTGTCATACCAGCAAATTTATAAGCAGCAGTGAACTTAAAAAAAAATCAGTTACATATCTTGGTTTGGAAAAAAATTGTAGCTCATGCCATAAATATTTTCACCAGGGAACTTTAGGAAATAACTGCACGGATTGTCATAATACTGAAAAGTTCAGACCTGCTTCAGGATTTAATCATGATAAATCTGAATTTAAACTAACAGGTTCTCATAAAACTGTTGAGTGTTTAAAATGTCATCCTATAGAAGAAAGAAAAGGAGAGAAGTTTCAAAAATTTAAAGGAATTTCATCTGGCAATTGTTCTTCATGTCATAAAGATGTACACCAGGGAAGATTCGGTTTAAATTGTCAGAACTGCCACAGTACAAATTCATTTCACCAGATAAATCAATCAGCATTTGATCATAACAAAACAAACTTTCCTTTAATCGGCAAACATTCTTCTGTTAAATGTAATGATTGCCATAAAACCGGGTTTAGCAGTAAACCCAAGTATGAAAAATGTATTGATTGCCATTCGGATTTTCATAAAGGACAGTTTCTTGAAAATGGAATTGTTAAGGATTGTTCTTACTGTCATAATGAAAATGGCTATACTCCTTCTATGTTTACAATTGAAAGACATGACAGCACTAAATTTCAATTAACCGGAAGTCATCTTGCGGTTCCTTGTGCAGGATGTCATTCTAGAAATAGTGAATGGCATTTTAAAAACATTGGACTGGAATGTATTAACTGCCACAACAATGTACATGGACAAGAAATTTCTGTAAAGTTTATGGGAAATAATAACTGCTCAGGTTGTCACAATACAATAGGTTGGGGAACTATATCTTTTGAACACGATAAAACCGGGTTCATCCTGCTTGGCAAACACAATAATGTAAGTTGCGGAAGTTGCCATTACAGGGGAATAAATGAAAATAAAGAATTTAAATTTACCAGTCTTGGAAAAAATTGTCTGGTTTGTCATAACGATTATCATAATGGACAGTTTGATGATTCAGAATGCGAAAAATGTCACTCCTTTAATAATTGGCAGCCGTCAAAATTCGATCACAACAAATCAAGATTTTCACTCGAAGGTGCCCATTCAAAACTTGAATGTTCAAGCTGCCATAAAACCATTAAAGAAAATAATGTCTCGTTTATAAAGTATAAATTAGAAAACTTTAAATGCTCAGATTGTCATTCTTAATATTGTTCCTATTTTTTTGCGGATTGGGTTTTGCACAATCACCTCATACAAATGCATTAAAAATTGATTGCGCCGAATGTCATAATCCTGTTGATTGGAAAGTTAATCCAACACAAGTAAAATTTAATCATTCATCTACCGCCTTCAATTTAACCGGCCAGCATCTTTCCGCAGATTGTAAATCGTGTCATACATCTTTTGTATTTAACCAGGCTTCACCTCAATGTAATTCTTGTCATCAGGATATTCATCAGAATACGGTGGGATTAGATTGCCAGAAATGCCACACATCAAATTCATGGATAGTAACAAATATCAAGCAGATTCATGATGAAAGCAGGTTTCCATTAATTGGTGCTCATATAAATGCTGATTGCATGCAGTGTCACAGCGGATATCAGAATCTTTATTTTGAACCTTTATCTGTTGATTGTTTCAGTTGTCATCAAAGTGGTTACAATTCAACAACATCACCAAACCATGCAGCTGCTGGTTTTTCAACTGATTGCCAGGATTGTCATAGTATTGTTTCTAACAATTGGGCTACAGAAAATTTCAATCATGATTTCTTTCCCCTAATTGGTGGTCATAGTATTTCAAATTGTTTTTCCTGTCATCAAACCGGAAATTATACAGGGCTATCTACAGAATGTTATTCATGCCATAGAAGTGATTATGAACAGGTTCAGGATCCGAATCATCTTGCAGGCAATTATCCTACAGATTGTACTTTATGCCATACAATAAGCGGATGGTCTCCAGCTAGCTTCGATCATAACAACACACTGTTTCCTTTAACCGGTGCTCATTCAAGTGTTGATTGCAGCAGTTGTCATTCTCAAACTTACTCAGGAACACCCACTGCTTGTGTAGCATGTCATCAGGAAAATTACAATACTACATTAAGCCCAAGTCATACAGCAACAGGAATTTCAACTGAATGTCTAAGCTGTCATAACACTACGGCTTGGATTCCTTCATCATTTACGCATTCATCAACCGGTTTTGAATTAATCGGACAGCATTCTGTTTTAGATTGTTCTTCATGCCATGAAGGTACTACATCAGGTTTAAGCCAGGAATGTTTATCCTGTCATCAGGATGATTACAATGCAAGTTTAAATCCTAATCATAGTGTACTTTCAATCCCAACTGATTGTCAGACCTGCCATGCACCAACTGAAAACTGGGAACCGGCTTTTTTCCCGGTTCATAATAGTTATTATGAATTAATTGGAGCTCATGCAACAATTTCGAGTGATTGTATTACTTGTCATAATGGAAATTATACTACCACACCCAATACCTGTTATGGTTGCCATCAGAATGATTATAATAATACAAATGATCCTGCACATGCTTCGGCAGGTTTCTCAACAGATTGTGTAAGCTGTCATAGTCAGACTGCCTGGACTCCGGCTACATTCGATCACGATAACCAATACTTCCCGATTTATTCAGGAAAACATCTGGGACAATGGAATGCATGTTCAGATTGCCATACCAACACTTCAAACTTCAGTGTTTTCTCATGTATTGATTGTCATGAACATAACCAGAATGATATGGATGATAAACATATTGAAGTAAGTGGTTATTCTTATAATAGTGAAGCTTGTTATGCCTGTCATCCAAATGGTGATAGTGAAGGGGCTTTCAATCATACTTTTTCAAATTTTCCACTTACAGGTGCCCATATATCTGTTGATTGTTCACAGTGTCATTCTCAGGGATATGCTGGAACTTCAACCGGATGTTATGATTGTCATCAGTCTAGCTATAATACTGCATCAAACCCAAATCATCAAGCATTATCAATTTCAACAAATTGCACTGATTGCCATACAACAGAATCAGGTTGGGAACCGGCATCGTTTGCTCAACATAATCTTTATTTTGAATTTACCGGAGCTCACACTCAGATTTCAAATGATTGCAGCAGTTGTCATTCGGGAAATTATAATACAACTTCTTCTGAGTGCGTTGGATGTCATCAGGATAATTATCAGGCAACACAAAATCCAAATCATTCTATAATTGGAATATCAACTAATTGTCAATCCTGTCATTCAACGGCGGGATGGGCTCCATCTTCTTTTGATCATGCTTCAATAGGTTTTGGTATGACAGGACAGCACTTATTATTAAATTGTTCTTCCTGCCATGATGGAAGTACAGCGATGAGCCCAGAATGCTTATCCTGCCATCAACAAAATTATTCAAATGCGCCTAACCATGTTTCTCAATCTTATCCAACATCCTGCGAGATGTGTCATAATTCTGCAGCATGGGCACAGGTTACTTTTGATCACCAAACAACAGTATTCCCATTAACAGGTTCTCACTTAAGTATAAATTGTACAAGTTGTCATGAATCAAGTTTTCCCGGAACACCAACCGATTGCTATGCTTGTCATGATGATTCGTATAATAATTCTATAAATCCTAATCATCAGTCTGCCGGTATTTCAACAAGCTGCCAGAGTTGCCATAACACAGCAGCATGGATTCCTTCCATATTTTCTCATGCAACAACCGGATTTGAATTACTTGGCCAGCATGTATCAATACAATGTTCATCCTGTCATGAAGGAACTACAACCGGATTAGAACCTCAATGTATTTCCTGCCATCAGGATAATTATAATACAGCTCCAAATCATACAGCTCAATCTTATCCTACAACCTGTGAAATGTGCCATAATTCAGTTGCATGGGCTCAGGTTACTTTTGATCATCAGGTTACAGACTTTCCACTTACCGGAGGACATATATATGTAAATTGTTCCAGTTGTCATTCAGGAGGATTTTCCGGAACTACTACTGTTTGTTCGGAATGTCATCAGGCAAATTATAATTCAAGCGCAAATCCAAGCCATACTGCTTTAATGCTTCCAACAAATTGCGAGAGTTGTCATAACACAAATCCGGATTGGGAGCCTGCTTTATTTCCAATTCATAATAATTTTTATCAGCTTATCGGTGCTCATGCTTCAATTGCAAATAACTGTGTTAGCTGCCATAATGGAAACTATAACAATACTCCCAACACTTGCTATGGCTGTCATCAATCGAATTATAATACAACAAACAATCCACCACATCAGTCAGCAGGATTCCCAATAGATTGTGAATCTTGTCATTCACAAAATGCCTGGGTTCCTTCAACTTTCGATCATGATAATCAATATTTTCCAATTTACTCTGGAAGACATAATGGAGAATGGGATGAATGCTCAGATTGTCATACAGACCCTACTAATTATGCTGTATTTAGTTGTATTGATTGCCATGAACATAATCAGGCTTCAACTGATGAAGACCATCGGGAGGTTTCCGGATATGTTTACAACAGCCAGGCTTGTTATGATTGCCATCCTGATGGTGATAACAAAAATAAATTGTTTAAGCTGAAAAACATTCAAGACAAAAAATGAAGATTTTGAAATACATATTTTCTATAATCTTGCTAGTTAGCTCTTATTCCTTTTCACAAAATAAAATAGAAGAAAGGGAAGGAACAGTTACTTTTGTTTCTTCACAATATATTTATGTTAAGTTTGAAAACACGGATGGAATTTTAGCAGGAGATACTCTTTTTATTAAGGAGAAGACAAAATTGATTCCTGCATTGGAAATTCAATTTACTTCTTCAAAATCAGCGGCAGGAATTTTAATCGGGAATACAAAATTAAAAGTTGATGACAAGTTAATTGCTTTAGTTGAAATAAAAACAAAAGAAGAAAATATTCAAAAGCTTGTTA
>CAYNUV010000072.1:0-9617 GCA_964400245.1 uncultured Ignavibacteriaceae bacterium | reverse complement strand
AAAACGCTGGAGATTAATTTTAGTCTGCAAACCGGGAGTAATAAACTGAGCAGGCCCGTTTATTTTTTTCCTACTGAATGAATAGGCATTAATAAAAAACAAACCTTCAGTGGGTGCATAAGGATCATTCCGTGTATCAATTTTTAAATTTACTCCTGTTGTCAGAATAGAAGAATTATAAACTTTAAAAACGGGCACTTCAAATTCTGTTGGAATCACTTCTTCAGTTGCAACAAGAACCGAAGCAGAAATATCTTCGGTTGCAAGATATTCCAGAGCTCCCTGGAGTTTCCTATTAACGTAAGTTGTATCCTGTTTCCTTTGATAAAGATCAAGATTAATATTAAACGGGTAACCCAAAAGCCATGGCTCTAAATATCGTAGCTCAAGTTCCTGGGAATTCCTGTTAAACTGCTGCCATCTTATTGCTGCGGCTCTTCCCGTTCCAAATAGATTACGAAGACTGATGTTGACCAAACCTGTTACATATCCTTTTTCATTTTCATTTGCTGGCGGGATGTAACCTATAATCCCGTCAAAATTATTTGTCTGCTTTTCCTTTACATCAATTAACAAAACACCTTCGTTGTCTGAATTAAAATAAAACTGCGGTGTGTTTACCGGTTCAAAAAATCTTAGCCGGTTCAATCTTGAAGGAAGTTCGTCAATCAGCTTTTGGGAATAAACAGCACCGCTGTCAATTCTTAATTCCCTTGTAATAACATAATCTTTGGTTGAAGTGCTTCCGGTTATTTCAATTTTATCAATTGTACTTTTGGTACCCTTTTCTATATCGAGATTTACATCAGCAAAGTTTTCTTCATCTTCATTTTTAAATTGAACCGAGACTATTTTAACCTTTGCAAAAGGATACCCATTGTCTTCAAGATAAGTAAGAGTTTCAGAAATATTTTCTTCAAGCTCATACTTGTTAAAAATCTGCCCGCGCTGATATTCAAAAAGATCGGTAAACTTTTTATCAATTGAATCTGATCCGCTTACATTAATCTCTCTTAAATAAGTTGGTGTACCTTCATTAATACTCAATGTAAGATTAACTTTTTGAGAATCCTGAGAGTAAATTATTTTCCCTTCTGTAAAATCAGCATTTATAAAACCCCTGCTGCTAAACTGGTTAGCAATCCTGCTTTTAATAGAATCCATCAAGCCGGGAAATATTTGCATCCCAATATTTATTCCGGACCATTCGCGATACTGGCTTTCAGAAAAAATTCCGCTTCCATTAATTTTAAATGTTTCAATTACCTGGGAATTACTTGTGGTAAAAAAAAGGCAGGAAAAAAATATTATTTTAATTTTAAAAACCGTTGAAACGGTTATAATGTTTAAAGTTTTCTTAACCCACGACTTAAGTCGTGGGTTAATGAATATAAAAAAAAATAATGATAACCGTTTTAACGGTTTATTAGAATAAGCAATCACCTTGGTTATTTATTTATGGGTGTAACATCTATCGTTTTCATTTTTTTACCAATGGCACAGGGATTTATTTGTTTAGCAAGATTTTCTGCTTCATTAAAGGGAACATTACAAACATCAAAAGATTTTGCATTTAGAGTTCCTAAAGCAACAGCAAGTTTAAGAGTTTCCTCAAAAGTAAGATCTTTATACCAGCCATAAACAATACCGGCTACAAAACAATCACCACTACCTGTTGCATCAACTTCATTAATGATAGGGTTTTCAACTTTATAATGATAGTCAAAATTGGACGCATAAACTTCTTCACTGCCATTAGTTATAAAAATCTGCTTTATTCCTTTTGAATAAAGAGAATCGAGCAGCTCTGATTTTTCTTTTTCATTTTGTAATGAAATCTTAAATGAATCTTCAAGCTCAGCAACATTATTGTGCAGAATCGTTGGTGATTTTTCAATGGATGCTTTAAGATGATTTCCGTAAGTATCGCATACAGAAATTTTATCATACTTGTTTGCAGTCTCAATCCCGAATGGAAAAATAAAATCAGTTTCCTTGCACGGGGAGCTTCCGGAAAAAACAACTATCTCACAATTCTGAATCATTTTATCCAGGCGTTTTGCAAACTCTCCGGCTTCTTCAGAAGAAATTTTGTAATCAGGCCCGAAGAAATTTGTTGCTGACTGCTTCGATTCATCAATTGTCAGAATAGAATATCTCGTTTCATTTTTAGTCTGAACAAATGTGTAATCAATTTTTTCTTCAGAGAGAAGCCCCTTTAATATTTTACCATTATTCCCACCAAGAAAAGTAAATGCAAGATTTTTTACAGCAGCTTTATTCAACTGTCTGCTTACATTTATTCCTTTCCCGCCGGCTTTTAATTCTTCAACAGGATTTCTATTGGATTTATTAGGTGAGATAGTTTTATAAATTAATCTTTTCTCTAAAAGCGGGTGTAATGTTACGGTAAGAATCATAGCCTCTCCCAAACCCTCTCCAAAGGAGAGGACTTTTTAAAAGCCCCTTCCCTTTGGGAAGGGGTTGGGGATGGGCTAATTCCTGTATCTGAAATCATCACCATATAAAGGAGTAACCAAACGGTAATCACCAAAACCAGTTTCATCAACAAAAACATAACTGCGGTTCAATTCATAATACTGCCAAACTTCATAAGGCTTTGATTCAAGATCAAACGGATGCCGGTCAATATTGTTCGGCAACCCGAGAATAATAAAAACCATTCCCCTGTCGGAACGCCAACCATCAATATAGTGTGAGAAATTCTCATTGGCATAATCAATTCTCCTGTAGTACTCGTTGAATATTTCATTCTCTTCTGTAGTTTGTATTGGATCTTTTTTCTTCCAGAACTCAAGATATCGTTCAATCTTTTCGTTTTGATCCTTTGCTTCTTCTATGTAGTCTATTTCAGAAGGTGATGCTATATAAATTAATTGATCAATCGCTTTGTCCATATCCTGAATTGTCGAGGGGATTCCGACCCACCTTGAAATAAAATTTTTATTAACTTCGGTTAATTCTTCCCCGTTAGAATCTTTTATAACTACATTCATTAAATAATTTCCAAGTCCAAGGGAAACATCCTGGATTGTATAAATTACCTGGGTTCTTCCTGTATCAAGATGTTTGTTAAGAGTATCAGTATGAATTATATCATTACCTTCATTCTTTATTTTAAACTCAATATCTACATCTGCAGAGTTCTTAGAATAAACCTCAAAAAACATCGGAACGCCGTCTCTCTTTGTAGTTATATTTCTTGAAATATTAGGAACAATTTTATTATTCCCTTCAACCTGGGTCTGTTTGGAAATTAACATTATATCACTCACAGAAATATTACCGGAGAAATCTCTTACGGTATAGACATTTTCAGATGAATACTTCTTCCGGGAATCTTCATCTTCAATTGATGTTGTTATAAAATATTTCCCGGGAGTTAAATAAAAAGATTTCATACTAAGATTAAAATTGCTCTTGGAAACCGTCATCTCAAAATCTATTACATCAATTTTTTCTCTCCATGATTTCTCGACAAGAAGCTTTTCCTTATCTTCATCAAAGATAGATACGGTAACCATATAAGCTGCACTAAAACCCTTGGTAGATTTTATAAATTGTATTTCTTCGTAAGGCACCTGGATAAAAATATCAAGCCTTGTTTTGTTTTCCTGGTCCGAGGCAAAGTTCAGAAAATCCTGGTAATACTTTGGATTGACATTAAATAATTTTTTATCGTAAACATTTTCAACCTGTGCAAATAAAGGTTGAACCGATAAAAATAATATGGATATATAAATAAATGACTTCATTATTAATCCTCCGTCAATGTATAACTTCTGCGTATAGATCATATTCGTTATAATCATTGCATTTTACTATACAGAAATTTCCCGCCTCTAAATTAAAACCATTTAATTGTATTAAAACTTCTCCATCAACTTCAGGCGCATCTCTATAAGAACGCCCGATATAATAATCACCTTCGATACCATCAATTAATACTTTAAGTTCCTTTCCTACCAAATCTTTATTCTTTTTAAGAGAAATATCTTTCTGAATTTCCATTAATATTTCTTTTCTTTCAAGCTTTATTTTTTCCGGAACCGGATCACCCAGAATAAAACTTGTTGTATTCTCTTCAACTGAAAATGTAAAAGTTCCAACCCTATCAAACTTCATTTCTTCTACAAAATCACAAAGCTCTTTAAATTCTTTTTCAGTTTCATTCGGATAACCGGTAATAAAAGTTGTTCTTAAAGCAATTCCCGGAATTCTCTCTTTAAGCTTATAAATTAATTCTCTCGTTCTTTTTGTTGTTACACCTCTTCTCATTGATTTCAAAACATTATCGGAAATATGCTGTAAAGGGATGTCAACATATTTGCAAACTTTTGGATTATTTGCAATAACTTCTATCAAGTCATCAGGAAATTTTGAAGGATAGGCATACATTAATCTTATCCATTCAATGCCGTCAATTTCACTCAATTTGTTTAACAGGTAAGATATATTTTGTTTTTCGTAAATATCTTTTCCATAATCAGTAGTATCCTGTGCAATAATAATTAATTCTTTAGTTCCTTGTGATGCAAGAAATTCAGTTTCTTTTATAAGATCTTCAATCGGCTTTGAAACATGCTTTCCGCGCATAATAGGTATGGCACAAAAAGAACAAGGATGATCGCAACCTTCAGAGATTTTTAGATAAGCTGTATGCTTTGGTGTTGATATAATCCTTTCACCAAGAAGATTGTATTTTAATTCTCCACCGAGCTCTTTAAGAATAGAAGAATAATCTTCCGTTCCAAAATATTTATCAACTTCAGGAATCTCTTTTAATAATTCATCTTTATATCTTGCAGAAAGACAACCTGCAACCAAAACTCTTTTCAGCTTTCCTTCTTTCTTAAGAGAAATTGCATTAAGAATTGTATTTATGGATTCTTCCTTTGCTGTTTCTATAAACCCGCAGGTATTGATTATAACTGTATCAGCATTATTAGGATCATCGGTAATCCGTAAATCATTAATCTTTAGCTGGTTCAAAAGTCTTTCGGAATCAACAGTGTTTTTTGAACAGCCGAGAGTAATTACATTTATTTTATCGTTTGTTTTCAGAAACTATCTTTCAAAATATTTTAAATATAAAAGTATTACAGGCGCTGTATAAAGAAGAGAATCAAACCTGTCGAAAATTCCACCGTGACCTGGAATTATTGCAGATGAATCTTTTACACCTACATCTCTTTTAAAAAGAGATTCGATAAGATCGCCAATTTGTCCGAAAATCCCGATGATAATTCCGAGTACAATAATACTGCTCCATGATAAGAAATTCAGGATAATTATTTTAGCCAAAATCATTGCAACAATTGAGAAAATAAAGCCGAAAACAGCACCTTCCCAGCTTTTGTTGGGACTAACTCTTGGAAACAATTTATGCTTTCCTAATGCTGTACCTCCGTAGTAAGCAGCCGAATCACAAATCCATATAGATGCAAGAATTGAAATAATAAGATACCCGCCTCTTGAATAAAGTTCACCAACATTTGGATAGAACTCTCGTATTGCGAGGAGCGACATTGAAAAAAGCCCGGTATAAAAAATACCAAGAAGTGTTGAACCAAGATTAAGAATTGCAGAACCTTTGTTTCTGAATAACTCAATTAACGACAATAAAAAAATGAGAAGCAGAATAATTGAAGTGAAATCAATAAAAAATTTGTACTGGTTAATTATAATGATAGCTGTTCCAAATAATCCTAACCATAAATTTGCATTTGCACCTTTACCTTTTGCGAGTATAGTGAATTCATGATAAGCAGCTAAGGATATGAAGAGCGTAAAGATAAAAAAATAAATTCCTCCAAAATAAGCTGCTGATATAATTACAGGTATTGCAAAGACGGCAACAATAATCCGTGTAACATTATTGCTGAAAGTCACTAATTTAAATCCTCTTCTTCTTCATTTTCCTGTGAATTAATTTCCTCTATGAAACTTAAAGCAGCAGCGGTGTCCTCTTTTCTTACTAAAAGTTTTATAATTGAAAAATCTCCCGGTGCAGGAAAGTTCCTGTCTTTCTGATAGAGTATTGTGGATTTAATACCGGCGCTTTCAAGGTTATCTCTTAACATTTCAACTTCGTATTCTTCACCGGAAGTAAAAACAACTTGCCAGTTTTCTTCAGTCCATTCTTCCGGTTTATCAATAAGCGATTCATCAACAAGGCTTACTCCGCAATCCGGGCAAATTGAAATACCTTCAACATATTCAGAATTACAGCTTGGGCAAAACGGCATAACTACCTCCTTTGTATCATCCAAAAATCGTTACTTACTTTATGTTTAGTCCCGACAAATTTTGTTTGGAATAAAATCTCTTTATAAGAATAATCAATCCGCTAAAAATAATTAGAAGAATAAAAAAAGTAATGATGGAAGTCTGAATATCAACATCTGTTGTTGGCGCAGAACTTATCAGCTCATCATCTCCAATAATAAAATAAATTAAAACTGCAGCAAAGTTATTTATAAAATGTAATAAAACAGGTATAAGTATTGAATTGCTTAGATAAGCTGCAAAACCAAAATAAAATCCCAGGGCAATTAAAGGGATAATTCCATAAGGGCTGAAATGATTTAATCCGAAAAATATTGCCGTGACCAAAGCAGCCCAAAAAGGTTTAAGCTTAAACTCAAAACTTCTTTGTATAAAACCTCTGAACATAAATTCCTCGCAGATTGCCGGAGTTACAGCCACAACAAAAACTACAAGTATTGCTTCAGGCAAGGAGTCGGCAGAAATTAAACCACCATAAATTTTCTCAAGGATTTCGTTCGTGTGATCAAGAGCTTTTTTTATTGAATCAATGAAAGAGAAATTTTTAGCAAGCACCTCGATAAAATGATTCTGGATGTAAAGATAACTTTGTAAAAGAGGTGTGAGAATTATTATTCCAACTACAAAAAGAAGTATCTCTTTCCAGTTAGGAATTCTTAATTTAATAATTGCAGAAACATCCTTATAAATCCATCTGCTGAAAAGCAAAGCGGGAAGAAGAATAAAAAGTACCTGGTTTGCCAAAGTAATCAATCTAAATAAATTGACAGGAGCCTTTTCAATATCCATCCCAAAAATTAATACAGTAAGCCCGCCGCCGATTACCTGGTAAAGAAAGAATCCACCTGCAAGACCAATAAAAGCCGCAGCTACCGGATGAATGAGTGGAGTTACTTTATTCTGCAGAGTTGAATTAGTATCCTGCTGATTTTCCTGGTTGTTTTGTTCTTCCATATACTCTTGGAAAATATAAAAAGGGAAACAGTTTCCTATATTATTATTTTTTGTTGGACAGTCTCGACCTGTCCCTACCATTTAGTTCTTTTTAGAAGTTAACTTTCCAGCCAGCCCCTCGTACTTTGTAAGCTCTGCATCAATAGAGCCGATAACAACTTTTGTTTTTACTTTTACAGGCAGTTTAAGAATATCATCAGTAAGCCAGATTATAATGCTTCCTTCGCTTTTAAATAAACCACCTTCCTGAACAAGAGGCTCAACAACTATGCAATTAAAAGTTCCTGCTGAAACTGTTACCTGGTCTTTCCCAAGATATTTCAAATTCAAATCATAAACTTTATCTTTATAAAAATTCTTCATCGGGATAAGATCATTCTCTTTCATTTTGGAGTAATCGAAAGTTCTTGCAACATAAAAAGCCGAAAGAATATCATTTACATATAGTGGAATATCATATTGTCCCTCACTTGTTTTCGCATTCCCTTTCCGCTGATCGAAGAATGCTGAAAAATCCCTGCTGTAACCTCCTTCTCTTATATGCTGTTCAAATCGCCATGGAAACAAACCTTCAACATCAATATAAGTTTCATAACGATCTCTTACTTTGTAAAGCCAGTCAAAGCTCGGAACGTTGTTAACTTCAAAAACAACATGAAAAGTATTACGTCCCGACATTCTTTTAATTTTCTGAACCTGCATTGTTGCAATGCCTGCCGTAACAAAACCATAGTTCACATCAAACGTAAGCTTTTCACCTTCTTTAAAAGCTTTATTCTCTATTTTCCTGAAATTATCCTGGCAAAACGAAGGATAATACACGTTAAGCGCTGAAAATAAAATAACAACTAAAAGAGGATAAGCTTTATTTAATAACATTATTTTCTCCGTTGTTGTCTACCAACTTATGAATTTTTTCTATTTCAACAAACACATTTTGTATGTTGATGCTGTTCATACAATTCAGGCTATTGCACTGTTCCCTGCTGCAATTTTCACATTCAATTTCCGGTGTAAAAATCAGTGCATTTTTTGTGTAAGGCCCCCATCTTTTTGCTGAGCAGGCTAAAATTTTAGGATAAAAACCAATCGTGTATTTATTTAATGCTGCTGCAATGTGAATAGGCCCTGTTGAATTTGAAACAAATATTTCGGAAAAATTAATCAGGCTAATCATCTCGGAAAGGCTGAACTTACCAGCAAAATTTTTAATCCTTTCGTTAATAACTAATCTATCACAAAGCTCTCTTTCATTGCTGCTGCCTGTAAGAATAATTTGAAAATCTGTTTTCTCACTAACCAACAAGATTAATTCTTTAAACTTTTCAATCGGTAAATCAACAGAACTGCCCAAACTTCCCGGGTGAAAAATAATAATTGGTTTTTGAACATCAATATTATTTTCGTTTAACTCTTTCTTAACTTTTTTGTTGCTTTCAGGTTTTACAGGAATATCAAACTTTACATTCGCCTGAGAAATCTCTTCAGATATATTAAACTTTCTTAAAAGATTAACATTGAATTCAAGCTCATGCTTCTCTGCATACTTTCTGTGTTCATAAATTTTTTCGTTAAACAAAATTGAATACCACCTGTAGCCTGTTCCTATTCTTTTTTTAATTTCTGAAAGAAAAATTATTAATGAAACACTGAATGTAGGATAAACAATAATTGATGAATCGAAATTATATTTTTTAATTAATTCAATATTTTCTTTCAGAAGCACTTTGCCCTTGCTGCCGGGTATCTTTTTTTCTTCTAAGATAAGAACATTATCAATGTAAGGATGATTCTCGACTAATTCTTTTGTATAATCTTTTACTAAGAAGGTTACTTTACATTGAGGATAATATTTTTTTATGATTCCTGCTAAAGGCAATGAAAGGATAACATCACCAATCCTGTCGGTTCTTACAATTAAAAGATTCTTCGGCTCATTCATCTTTTAGAAACATAAGGATTATCTTTTATATAAAATCTCCAGGGAAGTTCAACTGATTTTTTAATTCCAATTCTTTGTGTCATTACGATTTGCTCATCTCTTAATTTTGGCCTGTTAAGTACAAATACTTTATCACCTGTCAAATCAACTCCGTAGTGTTCTTTTGTAATATTAAAAGCTTTACAGATTTTGCCCGGGCCGTTTGTAAGATTTATTTTTTCCTTTTCTGTTAAAGATTTTTTTTCAAAACGATTCATCGCCATAATCTCAATTCCTTCCAAAGGTTCAGTAGCTCTTATCAATACTGCAGTTCCTTCATCTTTCTTTCCTGTAACAACATTGCAGCAGAAATGAGCTCCATAAGTAAAGTAAACATAAAAATATCCGCCTTCATTAAACATAATCTCGTTTC